>JAITDS010000088.1 GCA_031282435.1 Spirochaetaceae bacterium | reverse complement strand
CCGGCCACATCGCCCCCGCAGGGGGCGCCGTGTCTTGCTTCGCAACCCCTACAATCGCTTGCGCTATCTAAAAGCGTCTTTCGCGGTAAAAGTTGACGCTGATTTTCGTTTTGAAATCGGAATTCATGGCAGTGTATTAGACCCCGTTGCGAATGAAAATACGCGCCGGACGCGCGTTTAATCTAAGCGTCCGGCTATTAAACCGCCGCCTAGACAAAATTGTAATACCCCCCCATAATTAGTATATTAGACTGAATAATAGAGTTGTTCGGAAACTTCAGTTTTCGCAAGCCAAGTATGGCTTGGCCAACTTCCGCTTAAAAGGCTTGGGCGACAACCAATCAGGTTGGCGAACAAGTCCAATGTGCTAAAACACAAAAAGCGCTCGTTTTTTGCGGCGCGCAATTCAATTTTGGGGGAAAATCATGCAAATGACAATGCGATGGTTCGGAACAAGTTACGATTCCGTTACGCTTCAGCAAATTAGACAGGTCCCGGGTGTCAAAGGGGTAATCACAACATTGTACGGCACTAAGCCCGGAGAGGTGTGGGAAGAAAAAGATATCGCGACGATTAAAAAAGAAGTCGGGGCGGCGGGGCTTACTATAGCCGGCATTGAAAGTGTGAATATTCACGACGCTATAAAAACCGGACACCCTGACAGAGATAAATATATACAAAACTACATTACTACGCTTGAAAGACTCGGTAAGGCCGGTATCAATCTTATATGTTATAATTTTATGCCTGTGTTCGACTGGACACGCTCGAATCTTGCGAAGGTGCGTCCTGACGGCAGCACGGTTTTAAGTTACGACCAAAAAATTATAGACCAGATTAATCCTAACGATATATCGTCCGCCATGAACTCTCAGTCTAACGGTTTTGTGCTGCCGGGCTGGGAGCCGGAACGTGTTTCCAAACTTAAAGAATTATTCGCGATGTATCAGGGTGTTGACGAGGAAAAACTGTTCGAAAATCTGACTTACTTTTTGAAGGCGATTATGCCGGTCTGCGACAAGTATGATATTAATATGGCGATACACCCTGACGATCCGGCTTGGTCGGTTTTTGGCTTGCCGCGTATCGTTACATCAAAAGAAAAAATCCTGCGCTTTATAAAAGCCGTTGATGATCCGCACAACGGCGTAACTCTGTGTACCGGCAGTTTAGGGACAAACCCCAAAAATGATATACCCGATATAATAAAATCACTTAAAGGCCGCATCCACTTTGCCCATGTGCGAAATTTAAAGCACACGGCGCCCGGTGTATTCGAGGAAGCCGCGCATCTTTCAAGCGACGGCTCAATGGATATGTACGCCATTATGAAGGCGCTTTACGATGTGGGCTTTGACGGCGTTATCCGTCCCGACCACGGACGGGCGATTTGGGGTGAAGTGTCGATGCCGGGTTACGGATTGTACGACCGCGCGTTAGGATGCGCGTACCTCAACGGTTTATGGGAAGCTATCGTAAAAAGCGCAAAACGCTAAAGCAAAAAATCGAGGGATAGAAAAATGAAATTGAATTCTAAAGAGTTGCAAGATAAGGCGGCTTGGGAAAAGGCGGGGATAAGCCTGCCTAAGTTTGACAGTAACGCTATGGTTGAGGCTACAAAAAAAACTCCGCAATGGGTGCATTTTGGCGCCGGCAATATTTTCCGCGCTTTTCCGGCGGCTTTACAACAGACCTTGCTTGAAAAAGGTCTTGAAAAATCGGGCATAATTGTAGCGGAAGGCTACGACGGCGAGATAATCGACAAACTTTTTGTGCCGCACGATAATTTAAGCCTTGTCGTTACGCTCAAAGCGGACGGCGGCATTGATAAAAAAGTCATTGGCAGTATAGCGTCCGCCCACCGCATTGATAAGGAAGCGGAATTGGATAAACTGCGCGCCGTGTTCCGCAATCCTTCTCTGCAAATGGTTAGTTTTACTATCACTGAAAAAGGCTACAGTTTATCCAGTCCAAAGGGGACTCTGCCTGATGTGGATGCGGACTTTAAGGCGGGTCCGGCGAAACCTTCCAGCTACATAGGGCGGCTTACCGCGCTCTGCTATGAACGCTACAAGGCGGGCGCTCTGCCGTTGGCTCTTGTCAGCATGGATAACTGCTCGCATAACGGCGATAAACTTTACGCCGCGGTAGAAACCTTTGCCCGCGTTTGGACAGATGCCGGTCTTGTCGAAAAGGGTTTTCTGGAATACATCCGCGATCCGAAAAAGGTATCGTTTCCTTGGTCGATGATAGATAAAATTACGCCGCGTCCGGACGAGAGCGTAAAACTGATGCTTGAAAAAATCGGGTTTACCGACACGGAAGGGCAGGTTACGTCAAAAAACACGTATATCGCGCCTTTCGTAAACGCGGAAGAAGCCCAGTACCTTGTCATTGAGGATTTGTTCCCCAACGGCCGTCCCGCTCTTGAAAACGCGGGTGTGCTGTTCGCCACGCGTGAAATCGTTGATAAAGTGGAAAAAATGAAGGTTTGCACCTGCCTTAACCCGCTGCACACGGCGCTCGCGGTTTTCGGATGCCTTCTGGGATACACTAAAATCAGCGATGAGATGAAAGACAAGGATTTGCTCAAACTGGTCGAGATTATCGGCTACAAAGAAGGGCTTCCTGTTGTAGTTGACCCGGGCATAATATCGCCCAAGCAATTTATTGACGAGGTGCTGAAAGTACGCATTCCGAATCCGTTCATGCCGGATACGCCGCAGCGTATCGCTACCGACACTTCGCAAAAAATCCCTATACGTTTCGGGGAAACAATTAAGGCTTATAAAGCGTCTTCCTCTCTTAACGTCAAAGATTTGAAGCTGATACCGCTCGTTCTTGCCGCATGGATTCGCTATATTTTGGGTATAGATGATGAGGGCAAACCCTTTGAACTTAGCCCTGACCCTATGCTTCCCGTTTTACAAGAAAGTCTGAAGGGTATAGAGCTTGGAAAACCGGAAACGGCAAAAGGCAAACTGCGCCCCATACTGTCCAACGAAAAAATATTCGGCGTGAATTTGTACGACGCGGGTCTTGCCGGACAGGTCGAGAGTTATTTTGACGAGATGATTGCCGGTAAAGGCGCGGTGCGAAAAACCTTACACAAATATGTTGCTTGAGTTTTTTTATAGGGCGGGCTTATCCGGAGACCTCAAGTTTCCGGAGCCAAACTATTTTGGGAAGCCAAACATTGTTTGGCCGAATTTTGCCGAAAACAGCAAGAGGCGAAGCGTTTATCAAGGATGATACGCTGTCTTGCTTTGTTTGGCGGCATAGGGTAAAGCCGTAAGTCAAGCGGCTTTTGAGCGGGTTTAGTAATCGTAAGCCGGCTTTTACAGATGAGTGGTAGTTAATAATCGCCGATAGTTGAGCCGCGTGTCCCCGCTGAAATGTTTGAACATCTACAACTAAGAAGCTAAAAAATCAAATCCGCGAATGCGGGTTTGATTCGCGCAACGGGATTGTAGGGGTTTGCGCGAAGCGCAAAGACGCGCCGCCCCTGCGGGGCGGCGCGTCCTAGCCCCGAAAAGCCCGGTTTTTTACTTTTTTAGAATTTTTTCTAAAAAAATGAACCACCTCGCGGCAAGCCGCTAGGTATCTTGTAGGCGTTGAAATTATTTACGTGGTTCGTTCTGTAAGGAAATTATTTAACTGTGGGGGTCTACTAACATTTTTTATTTGGCGTTATCAACTCGAACCGCCCTAAAGGGCGGGGTATTAGACCCCCACTGCGAATAAAAAATGCGCCCAAATTTTAAAATAGAAATTAATCAGCGCCTCATGTGAGATATTGCGCTGTTCTTATTATTTTTTATGGAGATTGATATGCATAATGAACGTTTAATCAATGAAGGTGTTTATTGGATAGGCGGCAATGACCGCCGTTTGTCGTTGTTTGAGGGAGTTTATCCGAGTCCGCGAGGGGTTTCGTATAATAGCTATTTGATTATGGATGAAAAAACCGTCCTGCTGGATACGGTTGATAAGTCGGTAAATAATGTTTTTTTTGAGAATTTGGAATTTTTGCTTGAAAAATCCGGCGCTAAGGCCCGCAAATTGGACTATGTGATAGTGAATCACATGGAACCGGATCATGCTTCCGCTTTAGGCGAGCTGATTTTACGCTATCCTGAGGTGAAAATTGTAGCTAACGAGAAAACTTTTGCGATGATAAAGCAGTTTTTTTCGTTTGATGTCGATTCCAGAGCGTATCTCGTAAAAGAAGGGGACAAACTTTGTACCGGCGCGCGTACTTTTACTTTTTTTATGGCGCCGATGGTTCATTGGCCTGAGGTTATGGTAACGTACGAAACTTCGTTAAAAATTCTGTTTTCCGCCGATGCGTTTGGTACTTTTGGCGCGATTAACGGCAATTTGTTTGCGGATGAGGTAAATTTTGACCGCGACTGGCTTGACGATGCCAGACGTTACTACGCGAATATAGTCGGTAAGTACGGCAGTCAGACAATGGATCTTTTGGCAAAGGCTGCGGGTCTGGAAATCGAGATGCTTTGTCCGTTGCACGGCCCTATCTGGCGCAAAAATATTTCCTACTTTGTTGAAAAATATCAGAAATGGGGGTCGTATACGCCGGAAGAAAACGCGGTGCTGGTCGCTTTCGCTTCGGTCTACGGCAACACGGAAAACGCGGTTAATATACTGACTAGCGCGCTTGCGGAAGCGGGTGTGCGGAATATAATCGTATACGACGTGTCTGTTACGGACGCTTCAATAATTGTGGCGGATGCCTTTCGCTGTAGTCATCTTGTATTCGCTTCTACCACTTATAACGCGGGGATTTTTATTAGGATGGAGGAGGTCTTGCTTGACATACGCCATCATAATTTACAGAATCGTGTCGTCGCGTTCATTGAAAACGGCTCTTGGGCGCCTGTAGCGGGTTCTCAGATGCGCGAAATATGCGAAGCAATGACCGGATGGAAGATGCTTGACGGCATGGTAACGCTTAATTCTTCCGTCAAGGATGCCCAAGCTGCTCAAATTAAGGCTCTTGCCGCCAAAATTGTAGAGACAATGCCTAAAAATACGGTTCCGGTTCACGTTCCCAAAGCGCTTGATCCCGTATCGTTCTTCAAAATGACTTACGGTTTATTCCTGCTTACGGCGCGTGACGGTGAAAAAGATAACGGTTGTATAATAAATTCGGCGGTACTGCTCACGGATACGCCCAAACGCATCAACGTCGCCGTGATAAAGGCCAACTATACAAATGATATTATTCTGAAAACCGGGGTGTTCAATGTGTCCGTATTGACGACGGATACGCCGTTTAAATTTTTCCAGCGTTTTGGTTTTAACAGCGGCAGAAACGTCGATAAATTTGCGGGCGTTCCTGATAAGCGCAGAAGTGAAAACGGCCTGATTTATGAGACGGACTACTCAAACGCTTTCTATTCGTGTAAGGTGATTAGTTCAAGCGATTGGGGTACTCATACCTTGTATACGGCGGATGTAACGGAGGCCGCGCTGCTTTCAAACGCGCCTTCCGTAACATATCAATACTATTCCGATAATATCAAGCCGAAACCGCCCGTTACAACGGCAAAGAAAAAAGGCTATATATGCAAGGTTTGCGGTTATTTTCACGAAGGCGAGGAACTGCCGCCGGATTTTATCTGCCCTATATGCAAGCACGGCGTAGACAGTTTTGAAAGGGTTGGTTTTTAAATTTTAATGAAATTTCACCGGATTGGTTAAAGTAATGACTGATTTAATAAAAGTTGATACTGATAAATGTAATAATTGTCATTCCTGCATCTCTGTTTGTCCGGTGAAAAACTGTGTTGACGGGTCGGGTAATAAAATAGCAATCATAGCGGACCGCTGCTTGGGCTGCGGCCGCTGTGTCCATGTTTGCGCCAGTCATGCCCGCGCTATAAACGATGATACCGAGGCGTTCGTTGACGAACTTGATAATCATAAACCTCTGGTTGTCATGATAGCGCCGGCAGCGGTAACTGTTTTTGACGATATTTTCCGTTTAATAAGTTTTTTGAAATCAAGCGGTGTTTTAGCCGTTTTTGACGTGTCTTTCGGCGCTGAATTGTCCGCAAGGAGTTATCTTGAATATGCGCGGAGGGAAAATCCGGAAACAATTATAGCTCAGCCTTGTCCGGCTATCGTCAACTACTGTGAATTGTACGCGCCGCGCCTTATTCAATATCTTGCGCCCGTACACAGTCCAATGATGCATACCGCGATAATGATAAGGAATTATTTTCCCGACTTCGCGGGCGCTAAAATAGCGGCGCTCTCGCCTTGTGTCGCTAAAAAACGCGAATTTGAAGAAACCGGATATGTTGATTTCAATGTTACTCTTATTAGGTTCAAAGAAATCCTTGAGCAGCGTCATGTTGATTTGAATGAATTTACTCCCCATGATTTTGACGGCCCTATGTCCGAGCGCGCCGTATCGTTTTCGTCTCCGGGCGGCTTGAAAAATACGATTGTACGGGACGCGCCCGCTCTTTCGTCTAAAATACGCCGTATCGAAGGCACTTTTACGGTTTACAAGTATTTAAACGATATTCCGCAGATGTTGGAGGAGGGTGTAGCGCCTCTTTTGATTGATTGTCTTAGCTGTTCAGCGGGCTGTAACGGAGGTCCGGGAACCGGTAATTTTGGACATCCTGTCGCTATGCTTGAAAACAAAGTGGATGCGCGGCTTAAAATGCAGATACATCGCAATAAGATGATATTCGGCATAAACCGTATAAAAAGCGAGGTAAACAATTACTGGAAGCAGGGGCTTTACGACCGTGTTTATAAAGATTGCAGTGAAAACCTTGCCGGCTACCGCAAACCGACGCAAAAAGACCTTGATATTATCTATCATAAAATGAAAAAAACTACGAAGGCGGACTTTCTTAACTGCGCGGCCTGCGGTTACGGGGATTGCCGGAGTATGGCGGAAGCGATATTCAATAAGCTAAATAGGCCGGAGAATTGTCATCATTATCTAAAAAAAGAGATAGACGAGCGTCTTAAAGAACATCAAAGTATTCTTCAATATGTCCGCGATGGTATTTTCCTGCTGGAAAGTAACGGGCGTATTCTGCCTTCATATTCAAAGGCTCTTGAAGAGATTTTTAGGCGCGATATGCTTGCCGATGTTTCTATTATGTCTATTTTTTCCGGTTTTTTTGACAAAGAAAAATTAAAAGAAATTGACGTGTTCATGGACAGGGTTTTTGACGCTTCCGTGCCTGACGGCGAACTGCAAAAAGAAAATCCTTTGCGAAATGTGGAAGCGCGGTTCGCGAATCTTGACGGCGGTTTTGACATCAGGCGTTTGAATTTTGCTATTGAGCGTATATATGACGGAAAAACCGTGAGCAAACTGCTTGTCATTGTAAGGGACGGCGGCGCTTTTAACAGCGGCAATGCGGTTTGCGGCAGTACCGCCGGCGGTGAGGCGGACGCGCCGGCGCTTGAAGCATCCGGCCGTTTGCTTGATGATGCCGCTATAAAACCTGATAAAAGTGAAAATAATTTTAATCGTTTGGTAAAAAATAACGAGATGAAAGCGGTAATGTTCGCGTTGGCGGAAAAACTTTTATTTTGTTCCGCTGACGGAAGCGCGGAGGATGGCAAAGATAACTGCATTACTTTTGACGCTTGTTCTAAAGACGGAGAGGTCTGTGTTTCCTGTCATAGTAACGCGGGCGGCATAGATGTAAATAAGGTTATGGCGCAGGCTTTGGCCTTCGGTTTTATAACGGCGGAAGAGGCGGAGAAACTTTCAGAGCAGGAAAAACTGGATTATTTTTTTAAGGTATGTTTTTCCGGCATAAAAGACAGATTAAAAGCTCTTTCCTGTCTTAAAATTAAATTTTCAAATAAAAGTGATTCGTGCCGGTTAAATCTTATTTTCCCTGTTGAGAGCGCCGGCCAAAACCATTTCAGCGTTTCGTCTGATTGCTCGCGGCCCCAGCCATGAAAGCCCCATGGCCGTTCCTTTGAACATTTCCTTTATCTCAAGGTCTGAAAGACCCAGCAGTTCATCTATATTAATGAAGGCAGGCAGCGCTCCTTCCTCAGTTTGAACCCCTTGGATACTGCGTTTATTGTGAATACAGGCTTCCTGACAGGAGACGCAGCCGTACAAGCGCCGTCCCCACGCGGCCCTTACAGGGGCGGGAATGTTCTCAAGATCCAAATTTGACGCGCTAAGACACGGCTCTTCAAGTTTTGGCGGACTGTTCCCTGAAGCGTACCATTGGATGCACTTGCCGCGGTCAATATGACCGTTTGCCAAGACAGCGCCCGTGGGACAGGCGGCGGCGCACGGCGGGTTTTTGCCGCATGATTTACATAGCGGGAATTCATCAGGGTCTGAGGCAAGCGGCGGGTCCGCTTCAAGCGCTAAGGGAAGAGTCATAGCCGCTATTATGAACAAAGAGCCTGCTTCAGGGCTTATTATAAGGCTGTTTCTGCCCATAAGTCCTAAACCTGAAGCCGCGGCGATTGGTTTTTCCGGGATTGACGAGTTACAAAAGATGCGGTAATCGCTTTTTATACCGCCATAATTTGTACGCAAAATCCGGGAAAGACGCTTCATACGCTTAACGGCTTCGCGGTAGTAGTTGAAACGGGCAAACGGGGCGATTGTTCCGTAACAATCGCCCGTGCATGGAAGCGCCGGTTCATGCCGGTTGCCGTAAGGCAGGGCGCAGACTAAAAGAGATTTTGCGCCGTTTATGCGGCTTTGACTTTGTCCGTTTTGCCGTAACAGCGCCTCCGGCTCAAACGGCGCGAATATTCTGGCGCGGGTAAATCCGGCATCCAGCGCCGCCGAACAAACGTATGTTTTATTCGCAGTGGGGTCCAATACCCCGACCTTTAGGGCGGTTATAGCCGGCAACGCCAACAAAAATTTGGTAGTAGACCCCACAGTTCAATAACTTCCTTACAGAACGAACCTCGTCAAAACAGGCAACGCTTACGAGATACCTCGCCCTTTAGGGCGAGGAGGTTCATTCACGGCGGCCTTTAATATTCCACCGTGAAAACTGCTGCAAAAGTTGCCGCAACTTTTGCAGCAATTCTTGCGCGTTTGCGGCATGGCGCTTCATACAACAGATAAATTTCTCTAAACATTTACTGTAAAAATTCCGATAATTAAACAGGAAACTATCCATGATTCAGATGACATTTTTTCTGAAATATCAATCCCAGATTAGGCGTATACGCCCTGCCATATATAATAAATTAGAACGCTCAATAGTCAATAGCATAAAATTATACGGCGGAAGCATAAAAAACGAGTATCATACAATAGTCGCTTTTTTTAACGAAGAAAGTTTCGGATTTTGGCTTGATATTCTTTCGATTATAGAAAATTTAATGAAGCTTCTTAATGAATTAAAACCGGAGTTGTACGGGCATATATGTGTTTTTAGCGAAGTTATGGACTATGAGCAGACTCCGCTTCTTTTAAATTCACTTCCTTCCGTGAAAATAGTCAGCGGTATATGGTGTACTCATTCTATACAGAAAAATCTTAATTTTTTTTTTGAATTCAAAGAAGCGTATAAAACTAACGGTGGTTTTCCGCTGAATAAAAAGATTTCTGAATTAAAAAATACAAAAAAGCTGGATGGAGTAAAAAAACAATATCCGATAAAACAAGCAATCAAGCAGTTTTTCAATGATAATAACGTAGCCGGTGACATTGTGCTTATAGGCAAGGATTTTATAGGCAAGCGCAATTATCTGCACTGGTTCTGCGCTAATCCGTCTGAAGGTATTATTCCGCTTACGATACGTTTTGGCTCATGGGGGCGGACGCTTAATTGTTTTTCGGACGCTTTGAGCCCCGAGCTTAGAAAATTCATCGAACTTAAAAATGTTAGAATCCCAAAAGAGGCGGACGCGCTGTATGAAACATTGTTTACTGAACGCCTCCGTACGGAATATTCAAAATATTCTTTACAAAAAGCAAAGCGTTTTTTTCAACTGCTTCTTGAGACATACAACTCTGCCGTTTCGGACTGCAAGGGGTCAGGCATTATAATACTTGAGAATATACAGAACGCCGATTCGGATATGCGGCAGATTGTTGTAGATTATCAACCTTATTATAAAAAAAATAATATGGTTGTATATGCTACGTGTAATTTTTCGGAACTGCCGGCGCCTTGGAAGAATATGTTTTCATCGGTAATAAATTGTTTCAGTGCCGAAAAAACTCCTATTTTTCAGCATAATATTGTAAGCCAAAGTCTTTGGGAAATCGCTTACGCCTGCGCGGTACTTGGGCGTTATTTTCCGGCTTTTATGTTTGCGGATTTATTTTTAGAAGAAGGAAAAAATCCCGCCGCGATAGACCGTTCTCTTGATTTACTTTTGAAATACGGGATTATAAGGTCAAAGCAGGATCCGGACATTGAAATTATAGGTTTTATTCAAGGTGTGGAGAATTTGCTGGGCAGACGTATCACATATATACGCGGCATGGTGATACGTTTATTGATTTCATGGGCGTCTAACGGAAAAATAAAACCGTGTTTCAGCCTATTGGAAGCTATTCACAGTCTTGGCGGTGAAGTATCGCCGCTTCTTGCTCTCGAATCGATAAGGCAGGATGTTATTAATGGGACGTATCACGCTGTTGAAAACGCCTTAAAAGAAAATTACTTTGATTCAATCTGCGGAGCGGAGCGTTCTCCCGCGCTGTATTATATTTATAAAACGCTGAAAAGTTTAATCTATGGGAATGAAGCCGAAATTCGTGATACTTTTTCCAGTTTGGAGATTCCCGCGACCGAAATATCAAACTATAAAGCGCAGATATTAACAATAAACGCTTTTTATAAAATCGGAATACATGATCCTTCAACGGCTTTTAGAGAAATGAAAGAATCGCTAGTAATATGCCAAAGTAATAATGACAGATATGGTATAGCGCAGGTATACCGTTTATTCGCTTTTATCAATTTGTCAAAAAATGAATTAAGCGGCGCGATAGACTACCTTTCCTTTGCCATTGAAGATTCAAAACGCAGCGGCAATTACAGTGAGCTGGCGCTTGTTTCTTATTATGCGGCGGGTTGTCATTTTATTTTTGGAAATATATCTGAGGCTATGCGTTTAATAAAGCAGTCGGCGCATAACGCGAATATTTCAGGAATGGAAGAATGGGCTATGAGGGCGGATTTCTTTTTAGGAAGATTGTGTTTTGAAACAGGTTACTACAAAGAAGCTTTGGATATATTTAATAGATTATGTTCGTATTACCGCGGCGATTCATATTCTAGTCAGTTTCAAACCGTCAGCGCTTGGGCGTTTAGGTCTGAATTGTATTTGTACGGAAAACCGGCGGAAAAAAGAGACTTCACTTTTGGGGACGGATTACTTTTCGAGCTTGAAGCGGCTTATTTTGCCGGCGCTTATAGAGAAGCGCTTGAGATGTCGGATAAACTTCTTTCTTCGCTGAAAAACGAGGATTTTTTATTCCTTGAACAGCCGGATTGGAGCAGCGGATTTGCCCAGTGTGAATTATTGCAGATTTCAAAAAAAGATTTTTGCGCGAGAATGATAACCGTATGGCGGGCAATGTCGCTTTCCATGCTTGGTCCGAAGTATTACGAAGAAGCGCTTGGCCTTATGCAGAATGTTATTAGAGATAAGCAGTTAGGTGAAACTGATCCTAACGCGCCGTTTTACGCTTTTGTCAATTATAAGATTTTACGGGAGGCTGATTCGTCGGAGGTAGACAGGAATACCGCGATAAGCATCGCGTTTAAGCGCTTACAACGGCGTTCAAGCCGTATTGATGATATTGAGATTCGCCGTAACTTTTTTTCAAAACAGTATTGGAACAAAGTCTTATTTTCTACCGCAAAAGAGTACAAGTTAATATAAGCGCTTCAATAGGCCGCGAATGGAATAATCTCTTTTATTTCTATTCTAAATTCCGCCGAGGCCGCCCAAAGGCCGTTTTGCATACTGTATACCGGAAATCTTGAAAGAGCGATGAAGCCCGTTACTGTACGGGGGCGGTTTCTTTCCGTTAGGCGCAGTTTTTTACGCAGAGCTTTTTTAATCGCGTCGTTTAGAGCCGTCTCTTTTATTTGACTGCGGCTGTTTGTTCCTTGATAGCCCTGTAACGGCCCATAGCCTATTGACTGCGCCGTAAAAACCGGCGCTCTTTTCCAGCCCAGCACTCTGTTTTTTTGAACCTCGTCAAGCGGATAATCCGTGTACATATAAAAAATACTGTCTTTTATATTTACGTCAGTAATTTTTATTTTTACATCTTCAGGATATATTTTGCCAAGCGCGTTTAATTCCAAAAATTCCTGTAAACCGCGCGCCTTTTCGCCCGGTTCGTAGACGAAAGCCCAGCCATATATCATTCCGGAAAAAGCAAAAGCGGCGTCTTCAACAGCCCACCGGGTCGCGGACGCGCTGTCAAGCGGATATTGAATCCCAAGGAACTGAGCGTAAACCGGTTCCATTTCTACAGAAACTTCCCCGCGCAGTGTTTCCTGCGAAAAAATCATCTGGGCGTAGAACAGAAATATAAAAATTAAGCCTATTTTCATTGTCCAACAAATTTCCTATTTAATATTTTCGGCTTTTCCATTAGGCTTTAATAGGGGTTAGGGAACTGAAGCTTCAATCCGCCGGAATGTTTTCGGCAGTACGGCAGGTAATTACAATGCTTGAAAACGATATAATAAATGAAAATCTTAATGAACTGTCCAAAGTTATCGCGGATACACGCGATAAATCGCTGATAGCGGATTTTTTTAAGTGTCTATTTACTTCCGCTGAACGCGCTGACATTGCCACGCGCTGGGCATTAATAAAAGCGCTTGACAAAAAAACCCCGCAACGGACAATAGCAAAAGATTTAGGACTTTCACTGTGTAAAATTACACGCGGTTCAAAAGAACTGCGAAAACCGGATTCCGCTTTCGCCAAAATGCTTAAAAAATTGGACGCTTTACCGCCGGCCTCAGATGATTCCTAAACTCCGTGTACGCTCCCGCTGTTTTCCACAATGAAAAGGCGGCGGACTCTGCGTTGCCCCCCACCTCGCTCCAGCCTTGCCAAAATGCAAAGACTTGACACCGTAGGTGGCAAGTCTTCCGCTACCCCCTCTGCGGTGGCAATGCCCCATCCCGGCGGTAGTTTGGTTCCCCGATAACAAGGGCGCCGGATAGTTACCAATAATTTCAGGACACAGCCTGCAAAATGCGGGACATTTTGCGTTTTCAAGCGGAACTTGGCCAAGCCAAGCATGGCCGCCATGCTTGGCTTGCGAAACCTCAAGTTTCCGAACAACTCTGATATTTTCCAATCAAGAATTTATTTAGTTGACTAATTACCCGTGTTAATTTTATAATTTGAACTATGAAAAAGTGTATCTGTTTGTTTATATTAGTTATTGCGCCGGCGTTTGTTTTCGCGAATAATTTTACCGTTGAAACAACTCAAATTTTGCAGTCGCAAAATGATGTTCGCTTGAATTTGTCTCCGATGGATATCCCTGATTGGGGCGCTTTTTTAATAAATGCCGTCTGTGGTTTCGGTATCGGCTCATTTATACAGGGAGACGGTTTAGGCGGAGCGATTACGTTGACGGGGGACGTTGTAGGGATTGCTTTATACATAGGCGGGCTTCTTTCTTTGGCAGATAACATTAATTCCGATACAAATAATGTGTCCAGCATAGAACCCGGACTAGGCTTAATAATAAGCGGCGCCGTGGTATTCATAGGGGCGCAGATATTTTCGATGATAAGGCCATGGGTTTATGACGGGGGAAGCGGGTTTGCGCTTAATTTAAGTCCGTCCATAGACGAAAACGGGAATCCTGTATGCGTAGCCGCGCTAAAGTTTCAATATTAACGGTTAATAAACCGGCGTTGTTATTGTTCACGGCGGTCTTGTACGCCGGAAGTTTAATTAGTTGCAAAGGCGGCGCGGCAAAAGATACTGCCGGTACGGGAACAACGCCGCGTGTCATCCTCCTTGCCCAATACGCTACAGAGTATCAAAACGGTTATATCCGCGGCTGTTTTGACGGGATTCTGCAATTCTATGACGAATCGATTGAAAACCAGAGAAGCCGCGGGTTGTATTATGATGTTTACGGTTATATCAAAGAAGAGAATACGGCTTCCGCCATTCAGGAAGCAAGCGAAGAAGGCGATTGGGATATTATAGCGATAGCGGGCTTTACTTTTTCCAACGCGCTGGAACAGATAGCGCCGCTTTATCCCAATCAAAGGTATATATTAATCGATACCACCGGTCTTGTTTTGCCCAACGCTTGGCAGTTAGTTTTTGCGGAAGAAGAAGGCTGCTACCTTGTAGGCGCGGCGGCGGCGTTAAAATCCATTGAAGACGGCATAAAAAATCCGGTGTTTGGTTTTATCGGCGGCGTTTCTTCAGACGTTATTTCACGCTTTGAAAATGGGTATATAAACGGAGTACATTCCATACTGCCCGATGCTCCGGTTCATATTTTTTATGCCCAAGCATGGGATAAGCCCGGCCTTGCGTACACGATGGCTATGGACTGGTTTAACAACGACACCTTTATAATATTTGCCGCCGCCGGCGGAACAGGCAAGGGCATGATCAGCGCGGCGAGGGAATGCCGTCAGAGCGGAAAGAACGTTTGGGCTATAGGCGTTGATATTGACCAGTACGATGAAGGGATTTACGCTCCGAATCTATCCGCGGTGTACACGTCAATGATAAAACGAACTGATAGAATACTTTACGAGGCGCTTGACGCTATAAAAAATAATAGTTTTTGGGTAAGCAACAACATAATACTTAATTTAACAAACCGCGGAGTCGGATATACCGTAACAAATTCCGCAATGAGCGCGCAAATTATAGAACGGCTTTCTAATATTGAAATTGATATCATAAACGGCAGCATAACTGTAGAACCTTACGCGAAAAAAGAAGGTTAATATGTCTGTTTCATACGGAATAAAATTAACAGTTGGTAAGAAAATCGGCCTTGGTTTTTTATGCCTGTGTATTATTTCCATTATTATCGGTGTTGTAGGTTTTTACAGCAATTTTGTTCCAAGCCGTACCCTGCGGTTTATGAACGAAAAGGTAATAGAAATGGTAGAAAATATCCATGATCTGAATTACCAGCGCACGTTGATTAGGGCTTATGCCAACGAAGTACAGGCTACGCAAAATGATTTTGACAGCGCAAACAGGTTACAAACAATAAAAAACGCCGCCGCCGAAGTTTTGAAAAATGCCGATATGCTGTGGATTAAAATTTGCGAAGCCCGTTTTTTCCCAAAAAACGAACGCCGTTTTAAAGAACTCAGCCGGACGTTTTCCGCATGGCGTACCGGTTATGTGGGGCAGTTTGATTATTATGTTGACCTGCTGATTAAAACACCCGCCGGCCCCGAGCTTGATGCTCTGTATACAGAGTATGCTAGGGAAATGGATGCCGCCGGGCTATATCCGTACGATTTTTACTGCTCGCTGATTACGTTTCTTAACCAAAGTAAAATAGCGGTTAGAGAATTAATAAAGCAGAACACGGAAACAAGCCGCCATCTTACAATGCTCACAATAATCATTATTCTTTTAGGAGTAGGATTATCGTTTTTGCTCGGGTCGGCTATTGTAATTTCAGTTTCAAAGCCAATTAAGCGTATTTTCCAGCAGTTACAGGCAATTATAAACGGAGATTCTTCACAACGCTTCGAGGCTATGAGCAACGATGAAATAGGCGAAATGACTATTTTACTACGTGAATTAAACGAGATGCGCGAAAAGGCGGAGGACGCGACAAATACAAAAAGTCAATTTCTAGCGTCAATGAGTCATGAAATACGGACACCTATGAACGCAATTATAGGTATGAGCGAACTCATGCCTACGGACAATTTGACTAAAGTGCAGCTTGGCTATTTTGAAAGCATAAAAAAAATGTCGAAGTCGCTGCTCACCATCATAAATGACATTCTTGATTTTTCAAAAATAGAAGCCGGAAAATTCAAGCTGGCTCAGGTTGATTATAACGTCCACGTACTGTTAGACAATCTTATTTCGATGTTTCAATTTATTGCCGCGGGGAAAAGTCTGGAATTCAAATCAAGCGTTTCTCCGGATATTCCTAACGTGCTGTTTGGCGACGATATACGGGTGCGGCAAATATTAACGAATATCGTCAACAACGCCGTTAAATACACGCATGAAGGCAGTGTTTCTTTTACGGTAAAAAAAGGAATTCCTGCCGGCAAAGATCAGGAATATATTATTTTCGAAGTAAGCGACACCGGGATAGGAATTAAAGAGGAGAATCTGCCGAAACTTTTTGAGCATTTTGAGCAGTTTGACGTTAGAAGAAACAGGGGAATTACCGGTACAGGTCTGGGGCTTGCCATAACAAAAAATTTGCTCGCGCTTATGGACGGTTTTGTTGAGGTAAAAAGTGAATACGAAAAAGGTTCCTGTTTTACCGTGTATATCCCGCTTATCCCCGGCGATCCTTCGAAAGTGGAAATAACCTGTAACAAGGGGCTGGTAATTGCGAAAGATACGGCGCGTGTACTGGTCGTAGATGATCTGGAGGCAAACCTTACAGTCGCTGCCGGTTTTCTGGCGTTGCACGGCATAAACCCCGACACGGCCGAAAGCGGGGTCAAAGCAATTGAAATGACGAAAGAAGCGGACGAGACGGGAAAGCCCTACGACATTATTTTCATGGATCACATGATGCCGGAGATGGACGGTATTGAAGCCACCGCCCGTATTCGCGCTTGGGAAGCGGAACAAGGTAAAAAGACGCAGGTTCCCATAATCGCGTTAAGCGCCAATGCCGTTTCCAGCGCTAAGAAGCTTTTTCTTTCCGGCGGCATGAATGATTTTATTTCAAAACCTATAGAAAATCAGCCGCTTAACGACATTCTTGCCAAATGGCTGCCGCCTGAAAAATTTACTTTAAGTTTTGAAACTTCCGATAAGCCTGAAGAACAAAGCGACGCTCCTTACGAAGAACTTTACCGGAATCTACGAGCCATAGACGGGCTTGACGTTGAAGAAGGCCTCTCACATATTGGCGGCGACCGCGAAGGCTACCGCATGGTGCTGCGGCAGTTTTGCTCCGGCCTTGATAAAACTATCAACATACTTCATCAATTTACTCAAAAAGAAGACTGGCATAATTACGCCATTCGCGCCCACGGCGTAAAAGGGGTAATGCGGGCTATGGGCGCGTCTGAACAGGGTGATTTTGCCGCAATGCTGGAGCAGGCGGGGAAAGCGGGAGACGGCAATGTATGCCGCGAAAATCTTGAACCTTTTTGTCAGGCACTATCCAATCTGCGAAATAAACTTCATGAGGCCGGAGTAATGGATAATGCGCCTACGCCGTCAGACGGCGAGCCGTTGCCGGAAACGGGCTCGCTTTTTGACACGCTAAACGCCCTTAAAGCCGTTGCCGTTACCGGACGGGTAAAAGATATCGATAGAGCGGCGGCGGCTTTGTCCCGGTTTAAGACGGACGCGGAGTCAGGCATCGCGATAAAAGAAACGCTGGATATGGTCGCCGGATTTGATTACGCAAGAGCGGTTGCAAAAATCGAAGTGATTCTACAAACTCTACCAAAAGAATAAGCCCCCCCCCCCCCCACGCCATAATAAAAAAATATGGCGGGGATTTTTTAGGAAGTTACTGCTCGTTGTTTCGTATTTTTTAACATTGCTTTTATATATACCGTACAAAGTATATCGGGCTTGTTCGCTAAGCTGATTGCTTGCCGCCCCAATCCTTGCAATTAGCGGCACTTTTTCATTTTGGGCGCGCTTTTCGTTCCAATTCCTCAAAAGCCGCAGGCGGCTTTCTGCGGGATTTCCACTTCAATCGCTTGCGCTGTCAAGAGTGTACGTTTGATAAACTTAGAGATGTTTTTCATATTTGAAATCGGAATCGCTGAGATCTTCAACACGGCTCTTGAACAGCGCCGCTCCGCCGCGTATTATAGAATATGTTTAATAAGGTACTTTGCGCCACAGGATGCGGTAATGTCGCCATAAGCGGCTTGGAATTATGCGGACTGCACTGTGTAGATCCGCGAAAAGAAGCGCGGCGTATAGCGGAAGATATAATCAGCAAAACCAACATCAATGATATTAACGCGGCGTATCTTCGTTTTTTTGGCTTTGATTTATCAGGACGGCATTATTACGGCTGTAACTTTACCGATTCTTATTTTAGTTCATGTAACTTTTCCCGTTCTTTTATGAGAATGGATTTTTTTGACTCTTCTGTTTTTATTGACTGTGATTTTTCAGACAGCGACTTACAATTTTTGTCATTCGGTTCTTGTGTTTTTGAAGACTGCAAATTCGAGGATTCCGAGCTTACGCATTTAAATTTTAACGGCGCTTCTTTTTCTCAGTGTTCGTTTAATCATTCGGATCTTTACAACAGCCGGTTTAATATGGCAAAACCCGCGCATACAAACATTGAAGATTGCAATGTAAAAAATGTATATTTTATAAATACCGATATAAGCGGTATTAGTTTTAAATCATCCAATACGAAAGACGCTTTCTTTAAATTGGAAGGGGAATAAGGAATACATGAAGCTTTCTTTTCATTACTGCGCTAAGGGTTTATCTAACTGTTATCTGGCCGGCTCTGATTATGAAAAACACAGCCGTGAAAACCGCGATGCGCTTATAATAGATCCGGGTTGTATGGACGAATCTATTCTGGACTTTATCGAAAGCAACGAATATACGCTTCAAGGAATCTTACTCACGCATAATCACGCGAATCATACCGCCGGACTGCGTTCATTAAAGCGTATATACTCGGCGGAAATTTATTCGTTTAACAGTGTTGTAATGGGTTACAAAACAAATGTGGTACACGACGGCGATATTATCAATATAGGTTCTTTTCGGGTTAGGGTTATTTCGGCTCCGGGTCATTCGATAGACTCTATGGTGTATATTATAGACCATGTGCTTTTTACCGGAGACGTGCTTTCCGCCGGTTTGACGGGGCGAACCGACAGCGCGTACAGCGCAATGCGTCAGATTGCCATGATACAAAATAAAATTTTTACGCTGCGCGGAAACTATATAGTTCTGCCGGGTCATGGGCCGCCCACAACATTAAATGTAGAGCGCCGGTGCAATATAGGCATGGAACTTTTTGATGAAAACCGCAACAGAACGCGCCATTCCTCTCTGAGCCTTAATCTGTTGGATATGGTAAACACATAATAGAGTTGTTCAAGGACACGCCTTCTTTTCTCACAAGTTTTACAGTTTTTTACCATGCGGCCGCGAATTGTTATTTTTAACGAATATTCACGCCGCGCCGGCGGCGAGCGGCAGAGTTTTGTCGCCAGCGCCGTATGACGCGCGTTTTAGGACAGAGCCATTGCCATATAAGCGACAAAAGAATCTATGCCGCCGTCCGCTACGTCTAAACGTGAATTTTCAATAATATCGGCGCTGGTTGTATAGGCAATCAAACGCGCTTTAGGAGCGCCGCGTCCTTCCAAAACCCGCGTTTGCGAGGCAAAGCCTATGGCGCAGACAACAGCGCCCGCGGAACAGGCTGATTTTTCATTTAGGGCCAGTTCCAGCGTCTTGCTTATAGCCGCTTCATCTCCTCCGGCAGCTGAAACAACGGCTTCAATGAAACGCTTGTCGTTCACTTTTTTTACCCAATCGAGAGCCTTTAGTCCAATTCCTTTAGGATAAAAATCGTAGTTCACGCCATAGTGGGTTAAATCGGTGGAGCCTATCATTACCGCCTTACGCCCAAGCTCCGCCGCGGCTTTAGCCGTCAATACTCCCGTCGTAAAAGCGTTTTTATCAGCCCCAACGCGCAGCCAAAGAAGCCGCGACTCGGGAAAAAAGTGCCGCACAGCCGGCAGCAAGACTTCAACCGTATTGTCGGCATAATTATCGGATGTACAACGTATCCCCGACAAACACAAGTTTTGTTTAACAAGAGCGCGAAGTTCGACATCGATGTTAATTTCACCAACGGGCGTGCTTACAGCGTCTTCCTCCGCGAATAGAACAGGCGCTCCCGCCGGAAGATGGCCGCCCGCGACAATTACAGTTTCCATATCACGTTTAAGCGCCGCAATCGCTTGGGCGGCGATTTTCCCTGAAAAAAACCATCCGGCATGGGGCGCGACAACCGCCGCCGCTTCACCCGGTTTCTCATAAAAAAAATCGCTTAAATACCCGTCGATTGTTTCTTTGTCCCGCGGATACCATCCGGCGGGAAGTTTCATCTTTCTTATCATATTTTCCTCTTAATTTTATCGGAAAAAATGCCTAGAATTAAAGTATGTGGCAAAATCTCAAATCGCTTATCGCTTTTGTTTGTATATTCGTATACATAGCCGCCGCCGCTTTTTCGGGTGTTCAGATATATAAAGCGGTCGGCGAACAACGTTTCGAGGCTCAGCAGGAATTTGCGGACTTGGCGGATTTTGCCGGACGCGCCGGCGCTCTTGGCATCTTTACCAATGAATATATCGAGGATATAAAAACACAGCTTGATATGTCAAAGGCCATTGACGCGCTCATTATTTACGGGCCGGACAACAATAAAGCGGCTTTTGAAAAAAGACCGGGCCTTATTTCATATAAAGGTGATTATCCCGGTTTTAATGAGCAGGCTAAGTTCTACCGTTCTCCGCAAACGTCCCCGCTCCGTATGGAAAACAGTCAAACTGTAAGCATAAGCGCTTTTTCTCCGCTAATAAACTTTAACAAGTTGCTTGCGGTGCTTCGCGCCTCTCTTTTAGCGATACTGATTGCGGTGGTCATCGCCTTCTCTACGCTGATTGTTGACGTAAGTCTTGTGAAAAATGAAAAACCGGTTCCACAGGGGAGTTCCCCCCCTCCGCCCAAAGACGCGGCCTTGTTCGACAGCGGAGGGCCTTCTTTTTCTGAAAAAAACACGCTGCCCGCTTTTGTTGATGATTTTTACACTCCAAGCGAGGAAGCCAAGAAAGACGTTTTTATCCCTGTCGAAGAAGCGCTGGTTGAGGAGACCGAGCCGCAAGTCCGCATTGAGGATTTTGCCCCTTTAACGGAGAATGTGTTAGTCGATGAGGATGCCTCTTCCACACCCGTTGAAGAAACTATGTTTGAGGATGAGGATTTTTCCCGTTTTTTGGAGGAAAAGTCCGATACAGATGAAGATTTTTCACAATCCCTAGAGGAAACGCCGGTTGACGAGGAAGATTTTTCTGAGTATGGTGAGGGAACGCCAGTTGAGAGCGGGGATTTTTCTCAATCTGTTAAGGAAACGCCGGTTGACAATGAAGATTTTTCACAATCCATCGAAGAAACACCAGTTGATGAGGAGGGTTTTTCTCAGTCTGTTGAAGAAACGCTCGTTGAGGATAAAGATTTTCCGCACTCTGTTGAAGAAACGCCGGTTGACGATCAGGATTTTTCTCAGCTTATTGAGGAAACGCCGGTTGACAATGAAGATGACCCTGACACATTGGCGGAGGCAGAGCTTTATGAGGAAGAGCCGCCGGACAAAATAGGAACGGGTAAAGGACTGCTTGCGACCGCCAACGCCATGTATGAGACGGATAATTTCGGCGATATGGACGATAACAGGACGTTCCTTGATGAGCTTAAATATGAACTACGCAACGCGGAAGCGGAAGACAAAGACCTTACGCTTTTAAGTATAGAATGGACGGCATCCGGCTTACAAGAAGAAGTTTTAGTAAAACAGACCGCCGCGTTTTTCAAGGACGGCGGGCGTGTTTTTGAGCGGGAAGCTCAAGGCGGAGTTTATGTTATTTTGCAGGGCATGGATTTAGACAAGGTTTTTACGGACGCTAAGGAATTTCACCGGCGCGCCCGCGAACTAACGCCGCAAAACACCTACCTTGAACTTTTGATGGGTATTTCAGCGCGTTCAGGACGGAATGTAAGCGCGGTAACACTGTTAAACGAAGCGGAATGCGCCCTTGAAAAGGCGCGCTCGGACAGTGCCTTGCCGATAGTGGCTTTTAAAGCCGATCCGCAAAAGTATAAAGAATTCAAACGTAAGCAGAAAAAATTGTTTTAGCAAATTGATTTGTTCGACAACTTTGCCGTCCCGCAAACGGGTTTGCCGTCCGGCGCTGAAAGCGCCGGACGGACTGCGCGGCAAATGTATTTGATTTGCCCAAGCGATAGAAGCGGTATTGTCAAGCCGCAATAGAAATGTCCCCTTCCCCCCTTTTTAAGCGGCATGAGAATCTGAAACAGTCGGTATGCAAAGCGGGCTACATAATCATTGGACTTGTTCGCCAACCCGGTTGGTTGTCGCCCAAGTCTTTCAAGCGGAAGTTGTTCGGAAACTGAAGTTTCCGAACAACTTTATTCGCAGTGGGGTTTAATACCCCGCCGCTTGCGGCGGGGAGGTTCATTGCAGGACATTTCTATTGCGTTTACATGAGGACATTATTATTGCGGTTTAATATGTCTTACTGCGGCCGCTTGACAAAAAATTTTACCTGTACTATCATCGATAATATAATGAATTTTGACAGAAAATTTAACAGCTTATTGTCATACTCCGCCACGGCTGTAAAAGTCGTTCAAAAAGCGGTATTTTTTCATATTTTATCCCCCCCCCCCCCCCGAAAAATAATAGTTCTTCGGGCGTTATATTTAATCCTTTTACAGTATAAATACTCATCAAAAAGACGGTTGTTTTTGTCATATTCATCTTTTGTAATATTTTTTTCATCACGTTTTTCTTGTATAATTGCCGCCGTTCATGCTCGTGAAGGCTTAACAGGAGGTGTGTCATGACGTAACAGCGTAATATTTTACATATAACGGCAGACTGCGGAAAATGTTTAATTAAATTAGGCGTTGCTTAACTGAACAGCCGCAAAATCATGGAGTATTTGGAAGGTTTTGTCAAAACCGTACAGGAGGATTAAATGACAAAAAATAATTTTAAATTGGGTTTGTTTATAGCATTTGTTTTCGGGATTTCATTTACAAGCTGCACCACGCTCAGCACGAACAACGGGGTAGCGGTTCCGACAGGGTTTTTTGATAAAGAAACAAGAGCGCCTATAGCGTCTTACAAGATGTGGCTGCCTTATGCCGCTCCGGGCCTGGTTGATACAATCGGCGGAATGAAAAAAATCTCAATAAACATTCCCGATATATGCTGGTTTTCTACCGGACGGACAGAGTTTATAGAAGCAACAAACGGCAAGAATGTTGATATAGAGGTTAAAAATTTTCTCTTTTATGTCGAGATAACGGCTTTCCAGTCAAACTAAAAGCGTCTTTGAATCCTAAGAGCTTTTTCTAATCGCGACTCGTACCGCCGCATTTTCCCGCCCATGCTCGTTACGGGCGGGAAAACTTTAACAGAAATTATCGGAAGAAATTATCGGAAGAAATTATCGGGTTTGTCCGCCAAGCCGGTTGCTTGCCGCCCAAGTCTTTCAAGCGGAACTTGGCCAAGCCAAGCATGGCCGCCATGCTTGGCTTGCGGAAACTGAAGTTTCCGAACAATTCTATTTTTTAAATTGCGTTAAATATTATTATATGGAAAATGTTTACAAAGAATTTCCGGTTATGGGGGGGGGGGGGGCATGGAACTGATAATTGGAAGGCAATACAAAAAGGAGGATTTTCGTATTGGAGGTATTTCCAAACAAATGACGGAGCATATTGTCGGCGGCGAACTCTATACATTTTTTTCTATTGTGGGGAAATATGACGATATCATTGAAAGCGACGGTTTTGTATACGAAGTTATGGCCGAATATATAATTATTCCTCATGGTGTAAAGACCGGCCTTTGCCGTCATGTTTTTGCGCGCAAAAAAATCGGGGAAGAATTTACTTACATTGGCAAGGGCAGATATGAAGCGCGTTATGACGACAAGCATAACAAAATTTTCTGGTAACCTGTTATTTCATAATTTACGGACATTCTAAGATTAAATTATATATGCATTATCCGGCTGCGAATAAACTGGCGTTTGCGCTACGCGCAAACTTAGAAAACTCAACGCGCATTGCGCGTTGAGTCGCGCAAGGGATAGAAGCGGAATTAAACAGGACGGCGTTTTGCGCCGTCCTGTTTAATTGGAGCGGATAGCCCGGTTTTCGCCTGCCGTACGGCAGGTGAAAATGCGCCCGAATCTTGATTATCTTTTTTAAGTATATACCCGGATTGAACGCCATTGTCCTTGTAAACGGCAAGGCAGGAAACCCGCTGGCAGTCT
This sequence comes from Spirochaetaceae bacterium, assembly GCA_031282435.1. Taxonomy (GTDB): domain Bacteria; phylum Spirochaetota; class Spirochaetia; order Treponematales; family Breznakiellaceae; genus JAIRMY01. Next base: position 5,934 of record JAITDS010000088.1, on the reverse strand, counting down.
GGCGGCGGCCTTTACAGCAGCGGCGGCAGGCGTTAGTATTTGATTTATGAAAGGGATAATTCTTGCGGGCGGCGCTGGTACACGTCTTTTCCCTGTAACTAAAGTTATATCCAAACAGATACTGCCTCTGTACGATAAGCCGATGATTTATTATCCGTTGTCTGCTCTGATGCTTGCGGGAATCCGCGAGATTCTTCTTATTTCAACGCCGAGGGATATTGATTTATTCAAGAATTTGTTCTCGGATGGGGAATGGCTTGGTATGCGTTTCGAGTACGCCGTGCAGGAGAGTCCCCGCGGGCTTGCGGACGCTTTTATAGTCGGACGGCAATTTGTCGGGAACGGGGCCTGCGCTCTTGTGCTGGGCGATAATGTTTTTTATGGCCGCGGTTTTGGCGCCGTGTTAAAAAAGGCCGCGTCGTCGGTCGAGCGTTACGGCGGCGGCATGATTTTCGCTTACTATGTCAAAGATCCAAGCGGTTTTGGCGTTGTTGAATTTGACAGCGCGGGCAGGGTTCTTTCTATCGAGGAAAAACCGCTCGTGCCTAAATCCCGCTATATTGTCCCCGGTCTTTATTTTTATGATAACGCCGTGCTGGACATAGCCAAAAATGTGGCGGTTTCCGTTCGTGGCGAGATTGAAATTACATCGGTTAATAACGCTTACCTTGAAGCCGGAAGGCTTTCCGTGGAGTTGTTGGGACGCGGTATGGCGTGGCTGGACACCGGCACTCATGACGGGCTTTTGGAGGCGGCCAATTTTATTTCCACGATTCAAAAGCGTCAGGGGCTTTATGTCGCGTGTATCGAAGAGATAGCGTACCGCAACAACTGGATAAGTGTTGACCAGCTTCTCCGTCTTGCCGCGGCTCACAAAACCGCTTACGGCGACTACCTTAATTTCATCGCCGGCGAGGAAGCGGGCGATCATTTTTTGTAGAATAGTGTGTATAGCTCTTGTTCGGCGCCCCGCCGCACGGTTTTTGGACTTGCGGGGCCGGCAAGATTTATAAGCAGCGGTATGCCGAGTTCGCTTGCTGGCGGGCCTGAGAAGCGGCATAGTTTGCCTATGGATGCGGCAAGGCTTGAAAGCAGGCGCTCATGAAAATATGTGTGCGGCGATGCTATAAAAGCGGCGAAAGCGGCCATCGCGCTGCCGTCAGTGTCAAGTCCTATAGCGCCTATGGCTTGGGCGGCGGCGCTTTTTATATGAATGTTTTGCTCTTTGCGGAAAAGTCCGGCTAAAAACGGCACGGTTTCGCATGAACCGGAAAGTCCTAAAAGCCGCAAGGCTTTTAGGCGCAGGTTTACATCGCCGCCGGAAACGCCGGATATTCCAAGAAGTATTCGGGTATATTCAGGTTCCATAGTTCCCAAATCCCCGCGGCGTATTCGCTCTTCAACAGTGTCCAGCGTGTCAGCCGCAAAAATTAGCAATTTTTGCGTTTCCGTTTCTGAAAGCGCTCTTCCAAGACCGTAGTTGCCGTCCGCTTTCAAATTGTATGCGTTGTGTGCGGCGGCGTCTTGAGCCGCCGCCGGTTTTTCATACTCTTCAACACGGTAAGCGTAAAATATCCAGTCTTTTCCGCTTGAATAAAGAACGCCTTCGTCAAGAACCGGTATTGTGGCGCTGCCGCGCAGCAGCATATTCCAAAGGCGTTCCCCGCGCAAATTGTAGCCTTCGCCGCCGTTCCGTGAAAGCAGGTATATCCCCCGTTCATTCCATTTTATTTCTATGTTTCTGTCGTCTTCTGACGCAAGTCCTGACGCAATGTCCGTCTTTGCGCTCCATAAAACGCCGCTTTCCGGCGCGAACAGCGTAAGCTCGCCGTTTGCAAGAAGCGCGGCTACGCGCCCGCCGCGCTCCACGGCGGCTACTGGCGGGCTTGGAAACCGTGTCAAAAGACGCGGAGGGGAGCTTTCAATTAACTCTAAGCCGCCGCCGCTGTACAGGGCGGCGATAGGCGGTTTAGCCGCCGCTTCTGAAGATACGGGCAGTAACGCAAGCGGCGCGGCGGCAAGTTGTAAGATATTCATCTTCCCAAACGCGCTTACTCTTATAAATTTATTGTTTTCTAAAACGCTTACAAAACCGCCTGAGTTGTCCGGCGCGGGCGCAAGCGCCAGCGGACTTTCAAGCTCAATCTGCCAAAGCCGTTTACCGGACGCGGTAAAACATAATAATTTCTTGTTCAAAAATATAAATATACGCTCATCCCAGCCTGTCAAAGGCGGCGCGGCGAGTCCTTCTTTTAAATTCAACTGCCATAGTCGTCTTCCTGAACGGTTTATCGCCGAAAATACTCCGTTTGTACGGCAGACATAGCTTGAGCCGGATGCCGAGCGCGCAATGAAAGGCTGTAAACGTCCCCCGGCCTTGTATTCCCACAGAAAAGTTCCGTCCGCGCCGAAAGCCTTTACCAGCCCTCCCTCGCATACAATCACGACGGAACCCAACTGAGCCGAAGGTTTAGTCAGAGCAGCGCCGCCCAAGACCTGCCGCCATAAAAGCTCAGGTTCGTCAATGCTTTCCGCAAAAATCATCACGGGAAAAACACATAAAATAAAAATCGTAAGCGTTTTGCTCATTTTACCAGCCGCCCGGACCCGCAATGCCCCCCCCCCCCCCTACAATACATACGCCATACATAAGCCGCCGCCTAAAACATTTTCCAAAAAGCGGCGGAGTAGTTTTTTGGTGAGTGAGGGGGGGGGGGGGGGATTTCACCAACAAGAGAACTCCATATCAAACGCCTAATATCTTTTCGCGGTATTCCGTTCCTATACGGCGCAGTGTTTCCACGGCGCCGGAAGCGTATTTTTGCATTTTTTGCCGCAAATCTATAGTAAATTGATTCATCGAAAAATGCCGGTAAATATACACGCTGTTTTTATCCACTATACCGCTTAGTATTAAACCCCGCAGCGCCGCGGTGTACGATTCGAAAATACCGTTCTTTTTCATTTCGGAATAACCGCATATCCAAATTGGCACATGAAGCGCGCAAAAAAAATCCGCCGCCAGTCTTGCCATTTTTATTTGGGAATCATCAATCACCAGTTTTAGTTTTTCACCCCCAACGCGGCATAATTCTTTTAATCCGGCTGTCCGCGGCGTATGCACGGGGGTTTTATTCAGTATGATTATATTTTTTCTAAAATCAATAGACAATGTCCGCTCAAAAAAACTTTCGGCGATTTTCCCCGAAGGCCCCACAAGATAGCGGCGTTTTTCTTGTTCACGCCGCCCCGGATTATCCCCGATAAGAATGAGGCGTATATCATCATTTTCAGTTACATCGTCCAGCGCCTCGTTGTACACTACCGGTGTACGGACGGTATAGCCCTGCAAATCCCCCATCAAACGCTGTTGAATTTCTTGTAAATCCGGCAGTTCCTTTTGTATATCTTCAATAATGGCTTTAAACTTATTTTTACATTCACAAAAAGCCTTATATTCGGCCTGTTTCATCGTTTAACCTCTTTTTATAAACAGCGTAAAAATTCATTCCGGCAATTTCAGCTAATTCGTCCGCTTTTACAGGCGCTTGTTCCGCGCCGCTTCTCAGTTCGGACGCTTTCTGAATCACGCTGTTTATATCGGCATAGCTTGAATACGCATTACCTCTTAAACTTTGATATGGAGCGTCCGTCTCAAACAATAATCTTTCCGCCTCCAGCGCCGCGCAACTTTTCATCGCTTTTTTATGATTCAATAGTATCGTTGTGCCAAACGAAAAATATGCGTTCACTCCGCGCCGCAAAAGCGCCGCCGCCTCGTCCGCCGTTCCCTGATACGAATGAAATACTACGGATGTAATCTTTTTTAATCTTTTTGTATACGAAAATATTTTTTGTTCGGCGCGTCTTAAATGAAGCACAAGCGGAAGTTCATGTTTTTCCGCGATGCAAAGATGATGTTCAAACAATTCATCCTGTATTTTTTCCGTCGCTCTGAATTCATCGTTGTACAAATCAAAACCGGTTTCGCCTACCGCGTCTATACGTTTTTCGCCGGCTAATTTATACATAAATGACAGCGAATCTTGTATCGGTTTTGAATCGCGGGCGGCATTGCCGGAAGCCGGAAGCTGCGGGTGTACCGCGAAACACAAGGCCATTGGAAAAACGGATGCGGCGCGTTCATTGTACAAAAATTCTTCCGCCCGCCACGCGCTTGCGGCGCAGATAATATTTAATCTCCGCCGTTCCGCTTCCGCGCCGCCGTATAATCGCGATAAATCGAACGGATGCGCGTGAGCGTCAGACAGCATTTTTTCTCCGTAAATTTCCGGAATTTTCCAGAAATACCGCGATTTTTTCTTGAATTAAGGCGGCGGTTTTACGGATGCTTTCTTTTTCATCGAGTCTAATCCATGTAACGTCCTGAATCTTTTTGAACCAAGTTATCTGGCGTTTCGCATATTGACGGCTGTGTTGGGCGGTCAATGCTTCAACGCCGGCTGTATCGTCCGAAAAACGGTAAGTTCCGTCATAATTATCAATAAAGAATTCTTTATAGCCTATCGCTTTAAGTCCGGGGTCGCGGGGTGTGTAATGTTTTTCAAATAAAGCGCGTACTTCCTGCGCGAGTCCGGCCTTGAACATCTCCGCGCAGCGCTCGTTTATTCGTCTGTAAAGCGTCTCGCGTTCCCGTTCAAGGCCGATAAGCAGAAACTTGTATTTAGGATTGTGGTTTTCCGCGTTTACGGCAAAAGAGCTTAACGGATGTCCGCTTATGCGTATGACTTCCAGCGCGCGTAGCAAGCGGTATTCGTCATTCGGGTGTATGCGTGCCGCGCTTTCGGGATCCGCCGTTTGTAGTTCGGAGCGCAACGCGGCGGCGCCTGCTGACAGCAATTCGGCGGAAAGTTTTTCGCGGACGGCGGCATCCGCCGGCGGAGCTTCCGGTAGTCCTTGAATAAAGTTTTTTAAATAAAAGCCCGCTCCGCCTGAAATTACCGGGAGCATACCGCGCTTGTGTATATCCTCGCAAGTCTGGTCAGCGCGGCGGGCAAATTCTCCGGCGTTAAACTGTTCATCCGGGTCAAGAATATCAATTAGGTGATGCGGCAGGGCGGCGCAAAAATCAGGCGGTGGTTTTGCCGTCCCGATGTCCATTCCGCGGTATACTTGCATGGAATCGGCTGAGACTATTTCCGCGGAAATAGTCTCAGCCGCCGTCTTTTTTCCGCCGGAAAAAAGCTCTTCCAGCAAAGCGGTTTTGCCGGACGCTGTAGGGCCGAACAGGACTATAACCGGAATTTCCGGCATGGTTTAGTAAGACGGAATCGCGGTTTTTTCCTTATTTTGCGGAAACATGAATTTTACTTTTCCGGTAAAAATCTGCCTAGCCGCCAAAGAGACAACCTTACCGTTGTTATCTTCTACTTCCGCGCCGCCGAGTTTGGAAAGCTGGTAGGAGCGCCGCGAAGCCGCACAGGTAATTTCATACATATTACCTTGGTACTTAATTAGTTCTTCTAAAGGAAAAATCATTATTACAACATAACTCTTAACGGCGGGAAACGTCAATGGCTTTGCCGCTCAACTGTCTTGGGTTTGGCGCATAGCGCAAAACCCAAGACCGGTCAACGCGCTTTTACACTGCCGCTTTTACACTGCCAACCGAGGTTTGCAAGACGCAAAGCTCGTAAAATCAAAACCGCGTATGCGGTTTTGACTAAGCAAGCGCGGACGCGCTTGCGACGCGCAAGCGATTGAAGCGGAATTAAACCGGACGGCGTTCTGCGCCGTCCGGTTTAATTGGAGCGGAAAGCGCGGTTTTTGCCTGACGCAGGCGCGCCTGCGTCAGGTGAAAATGCGCCCAAAATGAAAAAAGTGTTGATAATATGCCGTTGAAACCTTGTTAAACCTTGAATTTGCCCGAAATTGGAATAGTTGCGGATAAGTCCATTAACAAATATTAATTGT
>JAITDS010000075.1 GCA_031282435.1 Spirochaetaceae bacterium | reverse complement strand
TTGGCGGGGGCAGCCCGCCGGGTGGGGGGGGTTGTCGGGGGGGGGGACCCCCCCCCCCCCCCCCGCTGAATAGTTGCAACAAGTTTAGCACATTACCGTAATTCGACGCCACTTTTCTAATCCTCGTTATCGTGCAGGCAGAAATAGTGTTCCGCGTAATTTGCCGGAGCTAAGAGCGTCCAGCGCTTCGGGATGTCCTCCGTTCGCCAGTATCATTGGTATTCCGTACGCGCAGGTTTTTTCCGCCGCCTCAATTTTTGTGGCTATGCCGCCTGTGCCAAAACCGTTTGCCGCGCCTATGGTAATATGTTCCCGTAATTCCGCAATGTTATCAACTTTCTCTATTAGTTTTGCTTCAGGATTCGTTTTCGGATTGTCCGTATAGATGCCGTCAATGTCGCTGAAAAGTATTAGTAAATCCGCGTTCCATAGAACGGCGGTCAACGCGCTTAAGTTATCGTTATCGCCGATGCGGATTTCATCGCAGGCTACGGAATCGTTTTCGTTGATTATTGGAATTACTCCTTCGTCAAGAAGTGTAAAAAGTGTATTTCTCATATTCAGCGCTCGTCTGCCGTCGTTAAAGTCTTCTTTTGTGAATAAAAGTTGTCCGATGTGCAGGCCGCAGTGTCTAAAAGCGCCGCCCCACTCGTTCATCAATTCAACTTGTCCTATGGCGCAGAGCGCCTGCCTGTAGTTCATGTCTGTTTTACGCGCCCAGCGGTCGAGTGTTGATATTCCCGCGACTTGAGCGCCGGAGGAAACGAGCGCGAGTTGTTTGCCGCTCTTGTTCATCGCGGCGCACCGGGCGGCAAAGTTTTCCATGAACTCAATGTTTATTTTGCCGTCCGGTTTTGCGAGTGTCGCCGAGCCAATTTTTATTACTATTTTACGCGCCGACGCTATTGTTTCCGCTATGTTCACCTTATTTGCCCTTCACCGTTTATCAAATACTTGCTCGTGGTAAGCGCTTTTAGTCCCATAGGTCCGCGGGCGTGCAGTTTTTGTGTGCTTATGCCTAGTTCCGCGCCGAAACCGAACTCGCCGCCGTCGGTAAAGCGTGTTGATGCGTTGACGTATACGCAGGCGGCGTCAATTTTTTGCTGAAAAAGGCGCGCGTTTTCAAGGTTTTCTGTAATTATGGATTCAGAATGTTTTGTGTTGTGGGCATTGATGAATTCTATCGCTTCGTCAATGCCGGAAACTGTTTTTATGGCGATTATTGTGTCGAGAAATTCAAATCCGAAGTCGCTTTCCTCCGCGTGAACGGGCGCGGCTCCGGCGGCGCAAAGTATGCGGTACGCTTCCTCATCGGCGCGAAATTCGGCTCGTCCCGCGAAAATTTTCACAAGGCGCGGTAAAAAATCTTCCAGCCGTTTGCGGTGTACGACTAGTGTTTCAAGCGCGTTGCAAACACCCGGTCTTTGTAGTTTTCCGTTTTCCGCAATGGCGGCGGCTTTTCCTATGTTGGCGCTTTCGTCTACAAAAAGATGACAGACCCCGCTTCCGGTTTCGATGACCGGCACCCGCGCGTTTTCCGCTACGAATTTGATTAGATTTGCTCCGCCTCGTGGCAGTACAACGTCAATTAGTCCGCGGGCGTTCAAAATCATGTCTACTTCCGCCCGGTCCCCGTCTCCGGCAAGCGCGAAGGCATCCGGTACTCCGTCTTGTCCGGCGGCTTCCAATCCGGCGTTTATTGCGCCGGCGAGTGCTTTGTTCGATTCAAGCGCCGCCGCGCTGCCTCGTAATAGTATGGCGTTGCCGCTTTTATACGCAAGCGCGAATGCGTCAACGGTTACTTGTGGGCGCGACTCGTATATTATCGCGGCGACTCCTAGCGGTACGCGTTTTTCGCACAGCCTCAGTCCGTTTGGCAGGGTCCGTCCTGTTATTATTTCTCCCACGGGGTCTTGAGCGGCCATTACTATTTCTACGCTCTCAATTATTCCGTCAAGTCGGGCGCCGCTTAATTGTAGTCTGTCAATCAGCGGCGCGCTCATTCCGGCGGCTTCCGCTCGTTGAATGTCATGGCGGTTCGCTTCAAATATCGCCCCGCGCCGTTTGTCAAGTTCATCCGCAACGCAGGAAAGGGCATGGTTCTTTTCCCCGCTGTTCCGCATCGCAAGTTCCGCCGCTCCTTTTTTAAGTCGGGCGCAAATAGAATTTATATCGAACATAATGGTTAAGTATACCCTGTTGCCAGCCCAATGCCCAGCCGCTGTCGGCCCGCTCTATTCCTCTAATTTTCCAATCCGTGTAAATCAGCGTTAATCCGCGGACATTAGCGGGATCTTAAAGGGGGAGGGAGGGAGGGGGGGGGGGGGGGCGAGCGCATATAAATAAATTATCCTGTATCAGAGGCGGTTGAAATGACTCGTTTTCCCGTTTATGGCTATTATCCCTCGCTCATACTCCTTCTTTATCGCACTAACCCAATTCATGAAACACGGCGGCTTGTTTCGCTCTATACTAGGAGCACGTATAACGTTCCGGGCTGTACGCGATGGTTTGGTTGCCCATATAAGGAAATGCGCAGCATTTCCATGGCTGCCAAACTGTGGGCGGAGTGGGAATGGGGTGTAGCGGAATGACCTAGCCGTTGCGGGGGCCTAGGGGTATTCATGCCTGAAGCGTAAAGGCCCGTTATGCGAAGTGTGCGCTTACACCGAACTTGCCGGAAATTTTGTGTAAAGAGCTTTTTGCTATAAGGTTGCCGAACCAAAAATTCGCACATAATCAATCCGGTATTTCACAGGAAAAATGGCATCGTCAATACCTTCTAGTCCACCCCAAGTACCGCCTATGGCAAGATTGATCAGCAGGTAATGAGGGAAATCAAATGGCCATTCACCGAAACCTTCGCCCTTGCGGTGGCAGGTAAAATAATTCGTGTCATCGAAATAAAACTCCATCCGGTCGTCATACCATTCCAGTGCGTAGATGTGAAAATCGTCAAAAGGCCACTCCGTCTTTATCCAACCGCCACGCCCTTTTCCGGTGAATTGGCCGTAATCCCGGGTATGCACGGTGCAATACACAGTATCGCCCTCGTAGCCGACAAACTCCATGATGTCTATCTCGCCACAAGATGTCCAAGCCACATTTGGATCATCAGTATTTATCCCCAGTGTCCAGATAGCCGGCCACACCCCACGTCCCTCGGGAAGGCGGGCGCGAACCTCTATTCTGCCGCCTTGAAAGGAAAAACGCCCTTTTGTGTTGACGCTCGCCGAGGTATAGGCGGCTCCCTCATAATTCTCTTTTCGTGCGGTGATGACAAGACAACCCTCCGTCACTTCTACATTTTCAGGTCGCGGCGTATAGTATTGCGCCTCTTCATTACGAAGTATACCGTTTTCGTAAACCAATTTATCGGGATTCGGCGGTCCCGAATAGTCAAATTCGTCAGACCGCAGCAATGTCCATCCCTCCGGCGTATTCGGTACATTCGGCGTATCCGGCTCATTCGATTCATCATTCTGACACCCTAAAAAAACCGCAAACAGCGAAACCATTAGAAATAACAAAGCAGTTCTGATATTTATGTCGTTTTTTATACCGGATATACTCTCTCCTTTATTCGCAGTGGGGTCTAATACCCCGCCCTTTAGGGCGGTTCGAGCTGGCAACGCCAAATAAAAAATGGTATTAGACCCCACGGTTAAATAATTTCCTTACCCGATCGAACCACGTAAATAATTTCAACGCTTACAAAGATACCTCGCCGCGCAAGCGCGCGCTTGCCGCGAGGTGGTTCATTACTTCTACTATGCCATTTTTTATATTTCTTTAATAAATTATTATTCAGAAACATTATTTTGCCAATTGGTGCCGAAGGCACTTGGTTAAAAAATATTTTGAAAAATTTGCGCGTATTTCGCATAATGTTTCGGCTGTATGCGACGGTTTGGCATGGCGAATAAGGGCTTTGCGTAGCAAAGACCAGGGCTGGCAAAATGTGGGCGGGGTGTGGCGTGGGAATGTTCCCCGTCATAGCCGGCTCGCGTAGCGGAATGACCTAGCCGTTGCGGAGGCCGGGGGCATTCAGTCCCGAAGCGCTAACAGCCCTGTTATGCGAAGTGCCCGTACCCCATTTATTTTCTAGTTTTATTTTCCATGTGCCATGTTTGAAACCACCGCCTTTAGGCGGTCAGCTTTTAGCGATTGAAAAGGCTGGAGGGTTGAGATAAAATAATAACCCAGGGGTGATAACATGGCGGAATACATACATGAGAGTCATAGCATATACGATATAAAATATCACATAGTGCGGGTAACAAAATATCGGTACAAAATACTCACGAAACGAATTGGAGAGAGGTTGCGAGAACTACTCGGACAGGAGTGTGCGGCACGCGGGATAACGATAGTGGAGGGGGAGTATAGGGAAAGAGCATACGCGTATGCTAATTTCGTGTCCGCCGGGCATAGCGGTAAGTAAGATAGCGCGGTATTTGAAAGGGCTCTCATCAAGACTGCTTCAGGAAGAGTATGAAGAATTGAGGAAAAGGTACTGGGGTCAGCATTTATGGGTGTGAGGGTATTTCTGTGTGACAGTAGGGAGCGTAACGAAAGAGATGATACAGGAATATATTATATAGCAAACCAGTTTAAGAAAGACGGGGAAGGGGAAAGCAATTTCAAGGTGGAAGAAGACGAGTTTCAGTCGTAATCGTTACAGTTCGCTTTAGCGAATGGACATTTCAGGCGGCTTTAGCCGCAACATTTCACGGCTTTAAGCCGCCACTATCAATCTACCGGCTTTAGCCGTTAGTGGTTGAATAGACTTGTTCGCTAACCCTGTTAAATCCGTAATTCAAAGTTAATAATAGCGCAAATAATAGTTATTCTTAACAAGTGTCTTTTGCAATGATTCCGGTAAGGGTATGACATACTCTTGA
>JAITDS010000228.1 GCA_031282435.1 Spirochaetaceae bacterium | reverse complement strand
CCGCCCTTTAGGGCGGTTCGAGCTGGCAACGCCAAATAAAAAATGGTATTAGACGGGTTTGCGCCGCAAACCTCCACAGTTAAATAATTTCCTTACCCGATCGAACCACGTAAATAATTTCAACGCTTACAAGATACCTCGCGGCTTGCCGCGAAGTGGTTCATTAGTGTCCATAAACGCTTGTATGTTATCTCTCGCGACCGCTTGTATATTATCTCTCGCAATTTCAAACAACGCCAAAAATGTTTTGAATAACATTTTTTTTGAATCATTATCAATATTATTTAGCGACTTTATCATCAACGTTACGTTTTTAAATTTATTGTCCGTGAAATCAGGCACCGATTTTATATTCGCTTCGGTTACTATGTTAAATAATGTTTCTACAAAAATTGTCCGCGTCTGCCTGTCCATATTTTCAAGCCATTCCATAAGCATTTTATTTACAAAAATACTTTTTCTTGAAACGGTCCCTATATGGACCATATATTTTGATTTTACTTCCCATGAAAAAGGATCATGCTGCAACAATCCGCTTTCCGAACTTTTTACAACTTTATAATTTTTTACATATTCAAAAAGAAGCCCCACTACAGACCCTTCAGGAATATAGCAGTCTATTCTATCTTCAATTTTTTTAAATTGTTCGCTTTCTATAATCAGCTTGTTAAAACCCGGCGCGTCATTGCTGTAAATGGTATCAATGCGCCGCTGAACGTCTTCATTGCAGAAAGCAGCGGCGTAAATGGCCAGATTTCCGCCTTTAGAATGTCCGCCGGTGTTTATTTTCTTTGCAAAATGTTTTGCCGCTTTGTTCAAATAAATTACCGATTCAAGCTGCGCCGGTACGGAGTGGCTTAATATCATGTTAAAATCTTCTTTCCAGCCAATTATCGCGGCGTCTGTTCCGCGAAATGAAACATAAGGCGCAATGTCAGGCGCGGATATTATTATAGCGCTAAACTGCATTTCACGTTCAAAATCAACTTTATTCGTATATCCGCAGAGTAAACAGTCTTTATAACGGGGAGTTTCCGCAAGACGCATAAGGAAGCTTTTTTGCCGTCCTCCAAAAATAAAACTCCGTTCAATACCGGGTTCATCTTTTATCAATTCCAGAAGGCGGTTAAAGGCTTCCGGCAAATAGATAGCGCTTCCCGTTTCGAATTCAGCATTTACAATTCCGTCAAAAGGATAGTAAGAAATTATCGAGAATATAATGTTATCTACAACATTAAAAGGGTCGGCGCGGAAACTTAAATCGCCGCGCCAATCAAGGTAATCAAAAACATTTGCCATTAGCGTTCAATAGTGTTTTTCGGCGTACTCAACCCAGCCACCCGATTCTACAAGCGCGCGTTCAAGTCCTTCCAGTTTAAACGGAATGATTTTTTCTTTGCCGCCGCCTGAAAAGGTTAATAGTGATCTTTTTATATCAACCGCAAGCTCCGCGCCGGTATGAGAAAAATCTTTGAACAAGCCCTGAATAACGCCTTCGTCTAATTCTACCGCCATCATACCGCAGTTGTACATATTTTGACGGAATATGCGGGCAAAATTTTCAGCTATCACTATGTTAATTCCGTTTACTTCAAGCGCCCAAGGCGCGTGTTCACGAGACGAACCGCAGCCAAAATTACTCAACGTTACTATCGCGCCCATTCCTTTAATATCCTTTTTGGGGTCAAAACCTTTAATTTCAAGGTCTTCCAGCAGGTATGGAGCCAACGCTTCCTTTGAACTTTCGTTAAGGTGTTTTGCCGGAATAATCTCGTCCGTGTTTATGTCTTTGCGGTTTAAAAATAAAACCTTGCCGCCGAATGTTTTCATATTGCGTCCTTTTTCTTAACCGGCGCTTGTGATACAGCCGCTTAGAGCGGCAGCCGCGGCGGAAGCGGGGCTCATAAGATGCACCGTGCCGCCCTTACCCATGCGTCCGTAAAAATTACGGTTTGTTGTCGAGGCGCAAACTTCGCCTTCCGCCAGTACGCCGTTAGACATTCCCAGACAAGCGCCGCAAGTCGGGTTCGTAACGCAAAAACCGGCGTTCATAAAATCCTCGATAAGTCCTTCTTTAAGAGCCTGCGTGTATATATCCGGCGTCGCCGGCGAAACAATGGCGCGTACTTTTCCAGCAATCTTTTTACCTCTGATAATTCGCGCCGCTTCGCGCAGATCTTCTATGCGTCCGTTTGTACAGGAACCTATGTATACTTGGTCTATCTTTGTACCCGCCATTTCACGTACCGTTTTAACTTGGTCCGGCTTGTAAGCAAATGTCGTGAGCGGTTCAAGGCCGGAACAATCCAGTTCTACAACACGACTGTAATCCGCATCGTCATCGCTACGCCACTTGTTGAAAGCGTCAAGGGCGGTCTTCTTGTCCGAATAACTTTTATCGCCCTCCGGCCCGATGAACGGCCACAGGTATTCCAGCGTAACGGCATCCGGCATACAGATCCCGCTCGTAGCTCCCGCTTCTACCGCCATATTGCATAGCGTCATCCGGCCTTCCATGCTCATTTTATCAATTACCTGTCCGTGAAACTCTATTGTGTGATCCGTGGCTCCGTTCACGCCCAATTTTGCTATAACGGCAAGTATTATATCTTTGGGGAATACGCCTGCCTTAGGTTCACCGCTAAGAAGCAGTTTGATAGTTTTTGGTTTTTTGAACGCGCATACACCTTTTAATATGCCGACTTCAAGATCTGTAGTACCAACTCCAGCGGCAAAAGCTCCAAAGGCTCCGTGCGTACAAGTGTGGCTGTCGCCCATGATTATGGTGTATCCGGGACGGGCAAATCCTTTTTCGGGAAAAATGGCATGGCAGACTCCGTTGCGTCCTATATCAAAAAAATCTTTTATCCCGTGCCGTCGCGCCCAATCTCGTAGTATTTTTCCTTGTTCAGCCGTCTTTCCGTCTTTTGCGGGAGTCACATGGTCTATAACGGCTTTAATTTTATCAGGATTAAAAACCTTGTCATGCCCGCGGGAAACAAGGTCATTCACCGCTATCGGCGTTGTTATTTCGTGGCAAAACACGGCATCCAGCTTTAACGTCCACGTACCGGGCGCGGGTTTATCAAGTAAATGCGCCTCGAAAATCTTTTCAGATAATGTGTAACCCATATCTCTAGTATAATCGAGGCCCAGTCATTTATCAAGGCGGCTGTCAGCCCGCCAGCGGGTTTCCTGCCCTGCCCTTTAGCGGAACAGCGGTGCTGTTAGAGCTTTCCGGTATTTGCTCAATAAGCAAGAAGGCGGTATTCACCCGGTTTCACTTAGAAAAATTATGGCGCAATGCGCCTTTGTAAGACGCGGGTAAATTAGGGGCGTTTTTCCACTTGCTGCTTCCCCTTGATGAGGGAAAGCGGGCCTGATAAAGAGTGGTACGTTGCTGTAAACGGCGGCTTATGCTAGGGCGTGTTCAAAAAACGTAAAGATATAACCGTAAAGGCCGCATAGATGAACGCGGTAAACATGAGTCAGGCTTGTCATATCGGGTAAAGACACGGTCGTGCCCCCAATTTTGCCGCTGTTTTCACCGCAATTTTGTGCCAAAATTGCGGTGAAAACTTGTTCATACCGCCAAGCGCATCCTATGCGGCGGGGATCAGCGTCATTTTTTTACCAGCAAGGCGGATACGTCCTGGTCCAAATCTTTATCGTTGTAAGCGCCTACCCGCGCAGAACGAATAATGCCGTCCGCGTCTATCATGAATGTCTGCGGGATTGCGCTTATGCCGTACAGACGTGAAATCTCACTATTTTTATCCATAACAAGGTTTAGCCGTATTTTTCTTTTTGAAAGAAATAAGGAAACAGCATCTTCTGTTTCGCCGCAATTTACCGCAAGAACCGTAAGCTCGCCGGATTTTGACGCGCCAAGTTCCGAAATAAGCGGAAGCTCACGGACGCACGGGCCGCACCATGTAGCCCAAAAATGCAGAACAACAGGTTTTCCCCTGTAGTCTGAAAGCTTTTGCGCCTTGCCCAACGGGACGGCGCTTGTAAACGTAAAATCCGGCGCCGCTTTACCAGCCACGGGCGCGCCCGCGGCGTTAAGCGTGGCGGCGCTCATTAAAACAGCGCCGTAAACAGCTAATTTTTTTGATATATGTGGTACACGGCAGATGTTAAATATAAATTTATTCATGTTTTCTCCTTAAAATTGTTTTTTGCGAATGTATGCGTAAGCGCAAAAGAAGGACATTCATTTACGCATTTTCCGCATTGAATACATTCACGGTCATTGACGGACTTCACGTCCATTTTGCATTTTTTTACACATTTTCCGCAATTGACGCAGGCCGCTTCATTGAAATGTAAACCAAACACCTTGTATTTGTTGAAAAGACCATAGAGCGCCCCCAGCGGACAGAGGAAACGGCAAAAGGCGCGAAAGCAGAAAACGGACAGCAAAACTACAGCGGCAAGCAGTCCCAGCTTCCAAAAGAAAAGGTATCCCGCCGAAATATTTTCGTCCGCCAAAACAATCGGCAGGCCGGCTTCAAGCGTCCCCGCCGGACATACAAATTCGCAGAAAAACGGCGCGCCGTAACCCTGAACGATGAAGAACGCGAGCGGCAATCCTATTACAAGCGCCGCGAGTAGCGCATATTTCAGCAAGGTAAATCCGCGTGTAACGGCGTTTTTTTGCAGTTTGCGGGACGGTATTTTGTACAAAAGCTCCTGAAACAAACCGAACGGACACAGAAAACCGCATATCGTCCTGCCCAGCATTACGGCGAACAGCAACAGCATACCGGCGGCAAGAAACGGAATACGGCCTTCCGACAGCGCGTTTTGCAATGCGCCCAGCGGGCATGAGGCAATAGCGCCCGGGCAAGAGTAACAGTTGAGACCCGGAACGCAGGCGTTTTTTAACGGACTTTTAGATATCGTTCCGGTTTTGAAGTTGCCTATCTCCGCATTGTAAATCAGCAGCGACAGCGTTTGTATTATTCGCCGTTTAAGCAATGCCTATGCACTCCAAACAGATGTAAACGGCTTTTCGCCACAGAGCGGCGGCATCTCCGCGCAAGATTCCAAGCACTATAAAAAACACGGCGCAAACTATCAGCGCCATCTGAATTATGTCTCGCTTAAACGGGCCACTCCCCCGTTTAAAATTTATTCCCATGATTTTTAATATACATATTTGGGCGCATTTTTGCTACGCTGCGCTTCGCAAAAACCGCGCTTTCCGCTATTATGAAAACGCTTTTAGCGTTTTCATACCGCTTCAATCGCTTGCGCGGCTCAACGCGCAAAGCGCGTTGAGCTTTCTAAGTTTGCGCGAAGCGCAAACCCCGGACATGGTGGTAAAGCAGTTTTTTTCAACATTTTATGCCTCTTTTGTTTTTTTAAAAACACCGGTACCGGGCCGTCATTCTCTCATGCCCCCCCCCCCCCTCCCCGCCCGTAATGATATTCCTGTTTCTTTAGCACTTGAAAAATTTCCGCAAACACACGCCGTCTTAAACCGGTTCGTACAAGCCCGGCCCTTTTATACCTCGTCAGCCGCTGATACCACCTGCGTAGCTTGATACTGCAGTCAAGAATATGATTGAGCGATTGTGTCAACAAGGTTGCCGAGAGCTTCCTCCCTTTTTTATTCGCAGTGGGGTCTAATACCCCGCC
>JAITDS010000227.1 GCA_031282435.1 Spirochaetaceae bacterium | reverse complement strand
CCCGCCCTTTAGGGCGGTTCGAGTTGGCAACGCCAAATAAAAAATGGTATTAGACGGGTTTGCGCCGCAAACCCCCACAGTTAAATAATTTCCTTACCCGATCAACCACGTAAATAATTTCAACGCCTACAAGATACCTCGCGGCTTGCCGCGAGGTGGTTCATTTTACAGTAAAAGTTGTTTCACGGCTTTCTTCGCCGTTGCGTACGACAAGAGTGTGGCGGCCCCTATCCATCGGGAGAAAAAACTTAAACGGGCGGTGTTCCGTACGCTCTGAGCCATCGTAAAAAACCTGTAGCTCATCAAGACCGCCCCCTATTACCTCAACAGGTATGGCCTGATTTGAATAGCTCACTCCGTCCCCTGAAAGAAATACAAAACCATCCCTAGGCGTAACTATTGCAAGCTCCGCGACACTGTGTTCAACGATACCTTCCTTCTTAGAATCCATCAGCCATCTTTGGTAATTGGCGGGATAGCTGATACGAACAATCCCGTTTTCAATACTATGCCACCCGCATAGCGGCGGCTCGTCCCCGGCTTCAATATATTCATAAAGCACCGCGCCGCAAGCCGCTGTAGGGCTTAATCCGGATACGGCGCATATTGGCTTTTTGATAAAGTTTTCCGGCTTATCAAAAGCTAAATCGTAGGACGGAGAATTCTTGTGTAAAAAGACAAGACTGTCTCTCGCTATGGCGGCAGGAATTGAGCTGCCTGTTCTTCCAATTACAGTTTCGCCTGAAAAATTTCCCATCCATACCGCGCAGGTAAAACGACGCGATGCGGCAAGCGCCACTATACTCTGATACTGATTCGCCGTTCCGGTTTTTACAATCAACGGAAAATCCGCGTTAAAGTTTCGTGCGTTTCCAAAGGCAAGATAACGCGCCTCTTTATCCGACAAAAACGAACAAATAATCCGCGCCGTATCCCGTGAAATGACATCTTCTTTTGAAATATCCTTATTACTGTTTTGAACCATATATTGAATATCCAAAAGTTTCCCATCATTTGGGAATATAGTAAATGCGCGCGCCAATTCAACAAGACGAACCGGAGCGCCGCCTAAAGCAAGCCCAAGCCCGGCCTCAGAGGCGGCTCCTTTTTTAAGACTGTCGAAACCCAGTTTTATTAAAAAATCACTGTACTCATTAACACTCAACCGGTATAAAAGTTCTACGGCTGGAATGTTCAAACTAGAGGCAAGAGCCTGCCGCATTAACACAGGACCATTGAACCGGTTGTTAAAATTCTGTGGAATATAAATCTCTTCATTACCAAAAATTACAGGAATATCAGCAAGAATAGAGTTTGGCGTAAATCCGCGTTCAAGCGCAAGGGCGTACAATAACGGTTTCATGCTGCTGCCCGGCTGATTTAACGCTAATACTCCGTCTATCTGTCCACCGTTTTCTACGCTAAAATCAGCGCTGCCAACCCATGCCAGAATGTCACCGGTTTCATTATCTATTATAATTGCCGCGCCCTGATTCAAACGCGCCGTTCGATAACGATCCACATTCGCCGTAATAAGCCCTTCAATATAATTTTGCAAGTATATGTCAATAGTTAATGTAACGTCCGCGTATTTTTCGCCGGATTGCGCCGCTTTACCTATAACGTCATTCAAAACATAACGTATAAGATGCGGCGCTTCAAACGGATAATCGAATCGCCGCGCCTGCCTTAAAGTAAATTCCCAATCGTCATTTGTTATAAAACTGAGAGCGGGATATTTTTTTTTATTAGATGATGCTAATGAAAAGCGTTTTTGTAAATCTTGCGCCGCGCTTTTACATTTCTCAGGATTTTGAACCGGACTATAAAAACTAGGTCTGCGCGGTATTACGGCTAGGCAGAATATTTGAGCTGGAGTAAGCATAACCGCTTCTGTAGAAAAGAAATTTCGCGCCGCGGATGCAAGTCCTTCAGTTTGAAAACCGAAAGGCATCGAATTCAAGTAAAGTTCTAGTATTTCATTTTTACTCAAACGCGCTTCAAGACGCAGAGCATTAAACACTTCTGTGATTTTTCTGACGATTTTACTGCGGCTGCTGTTACCGCATGAAGTTGTAATTATGCGCGCAAGTTGCATTGTTATTGTAGAAGCGCCGCTTACCTGCCGCCCGCTCGAAACATTCTGAAATGCGGCGCGGATTATGGAAATTATATCAACGCCAAAATGATAGTAAAAACGTTCATCCTCCGCCGCGATAAAAACGGCGGCAGTTCCGGGACGTAATTCATTTAACGAAACATATTCACGCCGTACGCCGTCTTTTACCGGAATAACCTGTAACAGCACCCCATTACGGTCGTATACCCTTGTACTTACCGGCTGGTTCAAAAATAGTTTTAATTCATTGTACGGCGTTAAGTTCAGCAACAAATACACCATTAAAAGTAAAGCAAAGACTATTAACAGCGCCTTTATTTTTTTATTCGCAGTAGGATTTAATACCCTGCCGCTTGCGGCAGTTCGAGTCTGTTTAGGCAAACAAAAAAATGATCTTAAATCCCGCAATTGATAAATTCCCTTACATAACGAAGATATTCTTATTTGATAGTGTACAGCAAACCTTCACTGCGGCCAAAAATTTCGCTTTCATACATACATTCGGCCTGCACGGGGGGAGTTGGAAATACTCCGCGTCTTGCCGCACGGAATAAAAAGCGTACAACCGTTTCCCCTTTACCAAAATTATCCCAAAAATACCGCACTTCATTGTCAAATATCGCTTGATTGCTGATTTCATGCCTTAACTCTTCATTCTCATACTCCGCATCCTGTTCATCCAACGCGGATAAACTTGTTGTAACAAAACTCGCGTCAAGAATTTCCGCGCCACTAGGTATGGGAGCGCGTAACGCCAGATAGTTTCTGTCACGGCTGCTAGATATACGCAGCTCCATGCGGTACAATTTTCCACTTTCTAACTGATAGTCTCCGCTAAGAGCTTTATCGTTTTCAAAATCGTATACGGTCTGAAATACGCCTATTCCCTCATCGCGGCGTCCCTGCATTTCAGAAGGTATCGCGTAGCTAAGCTCTGCCGTCCAGTATATATTACCCGTACCGCGCCGTGTTATTACAAGCGGTAAAGATGTATCGCGCGGCAAAGCAGCAAGCGGAAAATCTTTAAATCCAAAAGTTTTTGACATGGGAATCGCCTTTTGACCTTTGAAATTAGCGCTTAAAAGTTCGCGGCCGTCCAGCAATACAGCGCTTGTAACATTTGTTTTCGACAAGTTTTCATTTTGTATTAGGCGGTCAACGGCGGATAGTACACGCACGGTTACGGCGGTATTATCCCAATAGCCGCCGGCAGCGCGTTTGCTCATCAACAATGAGTATAAAAGGCGCGTATTAATATCATCACCCGGGTATTGGTCAATAAAGAATTGCAAAGTCAATGCAAGCTGTTCAATTTTATTGCCGTAGTAAGCAAAATTGTAATTACCGTCATCGCTTAAATCCACACCACGCGCAGTCGGGCGTAGCAGATTACGCAGCGTAAGTCCCGCGCCGGAAGCTATATCGTTACGCGACATATTTCGGGCTGTCATACCGGCGAATGCCAGTACCGCAGGATCATCTTTGCTGACTGAAACAAGCTCAGATATTAGTGATGTGTCAACACTCTTTTTTAATAATGAAAATATATACATAGTATACGATAGTAAATACCTCTTATTTGAATCCTTACGGCTTAACCGCACAATTTCACGATATTCTTTTTCAAGATAATTATACAATTTATCCACATTGAACGAACCGGGAACAGTTATATTTTTTTCTTTAGCAAGCGCTATTATATGCGCTATACGCAACGATACATACATATCTGATTTTAGTCCGTCCGGCCAATATGGGAATCCGCCGTCAGGACGCTGGTACTTTGCCCATGACGTTATTTCTTTTTGAACGACTTTTTGGGGATTAGAAACTTCAGTCTGTAGCTTAAATGTTTTAATGTTTTCGCCGAATATTACAAGCGGCATTACGGCGGCGCTTCTCTGCTCCAGACAGCCGTAAGGATAATAAAAAAGATAATTAACAGACGCTTCCAACAGGCTTAAGCGGGTTGCGTCAAGCGTTATCGAGACCCCGCCCTGCCCGTCATCAGCAAAAGACGGTATTGCAATGGATTCCATAACGCTGTTTTCCGATAATGAACCGCTTGTAACAGCATTTTCCGTTATATATGGTTTTTCAATAATCAAATTCTGGATAAGGCGCTCATTCAAAACATCAGATTTTATTGTATATACAAGATTTATTTCCCCCTGTTTTTCCGCCGCGACATCAAAGTATACTATAGCGGCGGCGCCACCTTTTACTATCAAGGTATGCTCCGCGGTTCCATCTATAAAAGCCGCGCCTTTCTGTCTTATGATGCTGCCTTCATCATCATTTTCTACGCTATCATTTTCTACGCTTATTTCACCAACAGAAAGAGAAACATTTATTTTATGGGGCGCGGAATCCATATTTGTAATAAGCACACCCGCTTCCGCAGTGTCCCTTTCACGAAGACGGCGCGGCTGTACCTGCTGTACATTTATAACATTTCTTGCCGCTATTTCAGTTTCTTTCAGCGAAAATAAATCGCCGCGTACACCGAATATTGTTACGCGATATGTAGTAAGAGTATCCGGCATTTTAAACGTGCAGACTACCTTTCCATTTTCATCTGTCAATAGAAACGGTTCAAAAACAGCCGTCGGATTAAAATCTTTCCGTTCTTCGATTTTATCGCCTGAGTCGCCGCCATACAGATTTTTTACACTGTAGGTAACAGGATCCATTAACATATAACGTGAGTCGCCGCCCGTTACACTAAGCGGAAAACGTTCTTCATCGTAAAAATAAGAAATAGGATCGGGAACATGGTAGTTAATTAAATCAAGTACACCGCGGTCAACCACTAAAAGAGAAAGCTCCGCATTTGGAAGCGGCGCACCATCCCGTTCCGCAGTAAGCGTTAATGTAACTTCTTCTCCCGGGCGGAACACTTTTTTACTACTTTCAACCTTTACCGAAAAGGCTCTGACACGAGGATTTACAAAAAGTTTTGCCGCGCCATAGTAACCTTTAGGTTTATCCAAATCAGGCGTTCCATATATATGCTCAGGGGGACCGGAACGTGTGGAATATGATGAAACGGAGACATACACAACCGGCACATAGTTATTGGCAACAGGTATTTTTATCACAGAAACAGACTCGTCAAATACACGCACTTCTTCGGTAAAAATGCCTTCACGTTCAACAGTAATTAAATAACGTCCTGCCGGCAGGCTGCTTTGCAGCAAAATTTCCGCCGTATCACCCGGATTATAAACAGCCTTATCAGGAACAAGACGCAGCTCGTCAGAATTATATCTGTTCCAATATGAAGAACTTGAACCGGTAACGTAAAATGTTACCTCCGTAAGCGCTTTCCTTCCCATGCGGTCAAAACTATACAAGCGCAAGATATGAAAACCAGCTTTTGAAGGTTTAATTTTTATCGTACCCGAAGTTTTTATCGGTATTTTTTCTATACGGTCAATTATTTCGACACGTTCATAATTATCGTAAATGTAATTATTTACGCCGCGTTGCCGGGAGCGTTTCCATTCTTCACGGATAAGCTCTACAGTAATACTGTTTGCATTTTCTCCCGCGCTTAAAAATTGTGAATTGTTTGCCAGTAATTTGCCGGACGAGCTTACAGTTATATAATTAAATGAAAGTTCATCACCCGCTTTTGCAAAACCATGTGTTAAAGGAAGTGAAGCCCCTATATAAAAAAGAGCGGGATGAACTGTTACAGTTCGTGATGCTGATATTTGTTGATTGCTTAAATCCGTAACGGAGGCATCCACTAAATAATTATAGGTAGCTCCGGCGACAGCCGGATTTTCTGTCTTTTGAATGAGCGCCGCCTCTCCGTCCGCGGATAATTTCCCGCTGTATGAAGCTATATTTGATTTCCCGTCATATATGCCGCGCGGCCCGAAAACAAACTCGTTTGTTTCCGTAGTATTCGGATTAAAATACGACAATACTTTAAACCATGATGCCCGCCATTCCGCCTCCGAAAGATTTCCACCCGATAAATAAGAAGCCCGCAATGTTAAGTTTATATCATCGCCTGATATTACATCTGTAACGGGCGCGCTTATAGCCATTTGGAATTTAAGCCTTTCAAAATAAGCTACCGTTATTGGTATATCGGCGCATACTTTTTCCGAACTACTTCTAAGGTATTTCAAACGGTATTGGCCCGGCATCAAATCATCACTTAACTTAATACTCCCATAGTATCCGCCAGATTCACTTGCCGTGCCGTTCAGAGTTTCTATAGCCTCTCCCCGATAACCCTCTTTTACCAGTTGTACAGTGTAATCGCCGCTATATATAGCATATATTCCAAGCACAAGCGACCTGTCTACACCGCGAAATGTAAGCGTTTCACCAGGTTTATAGATGCCGCGGTCAGAAAACATGAAAGTTACCGGTTGCACACGTTCCGCATATTCCGGATTAGAACTATTATATATTCCAAAACGCCAAGCGTTGTGTGATGACGGCTTAAACACCGCGCGGTCATCATCTTTTTCAACAAACACATACGGCATATTATTCCAACTATCCGTATTCGATTTTACCGCATCTCTTAGTATGCCGGCCGCCATGTTAACGACAGCTAGGCCGTTTTCATCTGTAACAGCCTGCGCAAAACTTCCCGCCTTAGAAATATCTTCAACTTCCGCTATTAAATCGGGGGCTATCAGTTTAACTACCGCATCTTTAACCGGTTCTCCAGTAGAAAGCGATGTTACCATTACTACAGCCTTGTTAAAAGCGCACCGAACAGTAATCCCTAAATCCGTTACCTGCAAAGTAAGATTATTTTTTATGTTGTATGTTTTTTGTTTTCCCGTACTTGGCTCAATTCCTCTGGTAAGAATATTTATATCTGCGTTAAATGAAACAAAACCTTTGCCGCTGTTATTCAAATAAGGACGCAGACTCATTTCTTCAAAATAGATATAATTTTTTTCAAAACCTTGCAGTTTAACAGTAGACATATTCTGCCATTTTTCACTATAAGGATTATTTTTTTGTTCAAGCTGATAAAATGAATTATCTGCTATATTTCTATATTCAAATAGGAAACGCGGTTCAAACTGTGCTTCAAGCATACTTTGCCCCCCGTCCAAGAAATTTACCGAACCGGTAGGCGGAGCTTCCGGTGGAATAGTAATCATTGTTTCGTACTGCTTAGCCAAGCGTCTGCCATACACATCATGCAAATCAGTATCAACAAGCAGTTTAAGTTTTTCATTGAATTTAGCGGGAATATTGATTATACGAATTACACTGCCCAAAACTTTAACATTATCATCTGTAAGCGGTATCTCAGGCTCAGTATGCAGCGCTTTAAGCGCCGAATCCGAATCTACAGGCACAGAAAAAATAATAAGGAACGCATTACGATACCCACCCCAACCGGGATCCATACTTTCCGTTTCTTTTACAGTAAACGCAATAGGGGTTTTGAATGATAAAGTCTGGTCCCGCGAAGTTCCTAGTGTACCGTTACCGGAACGCGCGCCTTTCTTAAGCGTAATTGTTACTTGCGTTTCGAATTCCGGCTCGTCCCGCAATGTAGCTAACAGTTTGTTCTCCTCAAGCTGCGTCAAAACGAATTCTTTTTCGCCGTCCAAATCGGAAGCAATTGAAATATAATCTTTCATTTGAGCAGCCTGTACCGGATAGTTAAACGTAATTGTAATTTTTTTTGCGGCAAAAGGAGGTACGCTGTCATTGGAAAAAGAAATTTTTTTCTTGAACTCAAGACCAGGCTCGGCAGATTTCATCAAAAGACGCTCTGTTTCAAAAGTAAAATGCGTTTCACCTTCTATTTTCTTGCCATATAGAGACTGCGCGGAAGATGACACAGTTATCGTATATATTTGCTGGCTCTGACATGGCTCCTCACTCTCAAAACTTATAAAAGAAGTCCCGTACCAACGGAAACTTCCTTTAAGCGGCGGGTCTATGCTGACAAAAGGAGAAGTATCAGATGCCGGTCCAAGCGCCGCAAGTGGAACCATCGGCTGGGAGAATATTACAAACAGCGAAGGCCGCTGAACAACTGAAGACAAAAATCCCCGCGGGCCCCAATCGACAACAGTGAGCGATCCCGCATCTTTCGGCGGTGTAATACGCTCCGTTTCCATTTGAAATACCACGGACTCAGTCTCCGAAACATATCTTGTCTTATACGCACTAAGGCTACGCAGACCAGGGACAATTTCTACAAGCTCATTTTTAGACGCGCCGCCGCTACTAGTGGCAATCTCAAGCGTTTCGGCGGCTTGTTCAGGCTCCGCTTTCTCGCTACGGTAATCCAGCGTAAACGCTAATTTTACGGCGGAATCATTTGCATAAGTAAAACCTTCATCATCATTTACATTTGTAATAAGCGCGCTGCCTTCTATGGAATCTTTTAATACCCCCCCTGATTCAGCGGTTTTATTACAGGAAAAAACAAGTAAACTGGACAGCAGCACAGCGGCGCTTAATAATATATGAATACTTCCAAGGTGGTTAAACTTTATATGACATTTAATATTCATAATTGATCGCGCCTTCATAAAATCTCCCTAAGTCCGCAGCGTATAAAATATCACGCCGTTAAATACAGCGGCGTACGCCTGCCACTAAGCGGTTTATTTGATTAAATATATTCGGCATAACTAAGCAAACGATTATCTATCTGCGGCATTGGAAGCTTTATGGTAAAACACGCGCCTTCCCCCAATTTTGAATTAACCTCTATTTCTCCGGAATGTTCGCGTATAATTTTAAACACCAGAGTTAAGCCAAGCCCCGATCCTTTTATTTTCGTAGTAAAATATGGTTCAAATATCCTCGGCTTATCCGCTTCCGGTATACCGGGACCGTTATCACAGACATGAATTTTTACTTCTTGTTCATTTGATTCCGTTATTATTGTAAGCAGCCCGCCTGAATTTGACATAGCTTCGATTGAATTTTTAATAAGATTTAGCAACGCTTGTTTTATATAGCGTTTGTCGATTTGAATTACAGGAATTTCTTTTTCTAGCTGCAACTTATATTTTATGCCTGAAGCGTTCAATTCATAGTGAATAAATTTAACTACATCTTTTATCAATCTGTTTATATCTGATTTTACCGGAAGTATTTCCATAGGACGTATCGCAAATAAAAAGTCCACAACTATTTTATTTAATCGCTGTATTTCTTCATTAATAGTCGTAAGATGTTTGTTAAATTTTGTATATGAGACATGAACAATATCCGCTGAATTTTTTTCAAAAGTCTCTCGTTCAGTTTCACCGTCTATCACTACATTTTTTAATGCCTGATTCAACGACTTCTGTATCAATTGAACATGGATTGATAAAGAACCAAGCGGATTTTTTATTTCATGCGCAACACCCGCGGCAACCGTTGTAAGGCTTGCGAGATTTTCTGCCTGCCTAAGCTTAACCTCGTGCAGACGTTTTTCAGTAATATCTTCAACCGTAATAAGAGAACCTGTTACATGGCCTCTGTCTACCAGCGGCAGCACACTTACACTAAGCAAACGCTGCACTCCTCTTTCATCAACAAAAAACTCCTTGTCGTCAATACGATAGCCCATATTCAAAGTTTCCTGCAAAAAATCGCTTATTTCCCTGTTGGAAATAAGCGCCCAAACAACCTCGCCCCCTTCCACCCATGTCTGTACCTGTAAAAGACGTTCAGCGTGCGTATTTGTCAAAATCAAAGCATGCCGTTTATCACATACAAGTATTCCTTTTATAACCGAAGCCAGCACCTCACGAAACGTTTCTAACTCGTTTGCCGCCGCGATAAGTATTTCACGAAGCTGCTCGTATGTGAGCTTATCAAATTTTTTCAACGCGTTACGAATAAAGTTTGTCATAGAACTGCCATATCATGAATTAAACAACTAGAAAAATTTTCTAGAGCCAGCGCCGGACTCTGATTAAAAACGTCAACAGCCGCGCGTGTTTTTTCAATATATTTTAATAGGATTCTACGGTATGCCGAGCATATTGTTTGTGCCTGTATTGAAAACAGCGCCTCAGATAACATTGAGCAAAGTATCCCTAAAAACATCGTAAACGCCCCACGACTGCCAAAATTCCCGGATGCCGTTAATACAGCGGAACACAAACTTTTTATGTCGGGACATACCTTTCCTAGTCCCGCCGCCTCCGCTATAGGCGCGCAGTGTTTCCCTATAGCTATTATTGCGGACGGCAATTCCACGTCCGAAACTCCTTTCTTCCGTAGTTCCATAGTAACGCCAAACGCTATCGATGCCCAAAATAACGCGGAAACAGGATAAAGAACGTTTTTAGGAATCGGTAAAAACGTATCAAGATAAGCCGTTATGCCGCTTTCCGTTTTACTGTGGGGGGGAACAGCGTCTTCTTTATCTTTGAATACACGGCGCACAACCTCGCTGTCCGCCGCTTTCCCGCGTTGCGCAAAAATATACGGGCGCAGCCGCGAAAGAATTGTTGGAAGCAATGCCTCAGGTTTTGAAGAACAAAATATTATTGCGCAAGTGTCCGGCGGTTCTTCCAAAATTTTTAACAGAGAGTTCCGGGCAGCATCCTGCATACGGTCGGCGTTTTCTATAACTAAAAGCTTACGCTTTCCAGACGGCGCAATCCTAAGCCAGTAAGCGGCGCTGCGTATATGAGAAACCGGTATTGTATCCGTTATTCCATCCGCTTCAAGTTTCAGCGTATGTTTAATGACCGCATCACAAAGCTTAGTTATATTATCTAAAGTGCCTTCACCGCCTTCCGCCCCGCATAATAGATTCAATTCTTCCATTGTCTCATTTACTGTTTCTAATATGCCGTTTAATTTTGTAATTTTGGGATCGTCCGTCCAAAGGACGGGTGAAAATCTCATTAAAAGTTTACGGACAGCTCGTAAAAACAAAGTTTTTGAAGTAGCGGATGTAATATCCCGCAGCAACGCGGCTCGGGCAGCGGCAATTTCAACAGAAAACTGACGAGGCCCCATTACGATAAGATCATCGTGCGACAACGTACGATGATGGCAGCAGGCGCGGCAACGGCAATTCCACGGGGCGTTTTCAGTTTCACACGAAAAAGCGCGCCCCATTTCAAGAGCCGCGGTCCCTTTGCCGGACGCGGACGGCCCCGCAAAAAGCATAGAAGGCGCAAGGACATTATTTGTAATGTCGGATTGCAGCCGGAATATCACCGGCTGACCTATTATGTTTTCAAACACATCACATCTCCGCTTCACCTTTGTCCACCGGAATAACAGGCGGAACATCCTGCCGTTTTGTAATTATATCTTGTACAAGTTTAATATTACCGGATAAAAAATGGTTAAAAACACTATTTTTTAGAACAGCATTTTTATCAAACAGCGGCTGAATATTTATAATGAATATGATAAGCGCCGCCGCAAATAATGCCTCTAAAATACCAAACACCGCGCCCAAAAAATGGTCTAATCCGCCCAGTTTTATTTTTTCAATTATGTCTTTTAATATAAATGTAATAATTTTTATAATAATAAATACAATTAAAAACAATGTTATAAACGCTAAAACTTCCGGAAGTATTTTTACATCCTGCAAAATTTTTGTTCTTATGAATACCGCGCCTTTATTATAAAATTTAACCGCAAAAACCAAGCCCAATATAATAGACGCGGCCCCAAAAACCTCTTCCACAAAACCATTCAGCGCGGCGCGTATTACAATAATTAAAAGCAACAAAGCAAAAACAATATCGATAGGCGCGTAAGACATATTTCATTTCTCCAAAACTTGTTCGGCTATATGCCTCGCTATCAATGGCGCTCCGCGCATGACACCAATCTGTAACGAAGCCGCCGCCATCACGCTCAACCGTTCCGCATCGCTTGACAAATCATTCAACGTTTCAAGCAGCTTCGCGGAATCCGGCCTTATCAACATACAAGCCGCGCCCTTTTTTTCAAAAAAATCAGCGTTTTCAATCTGGTCGCCGCGCGTTGCGGAACCGCTTAAAGGAATAAGAAGCATAGGCCGGCCCACGGCGGCACATTCCCAAACAGTTCCCGCCCCGGCCCTGCCCAAAATGATTGTGGCGGCGGAGAGTATATCTGGCATCTCATCTTTAATGTAAGGGAGACTTATATAACGCGGTGTAGATTTTTTACCCTCAGTCTGGCCCCCCGCGCCCGTTTGATGAACAACAAAAAACTTTTTCGTCAATTCATCCAAACAACTTTCTATCAAAGCGTTTAATTCAGATGCTCCCTGACTCCCTCCCAAAACCAGCAATATTTTTTCATCCGCCGAAATATTTAAAAATGAACGTCCCCTTTCGGGATTCGCGGCATAAAATTCAGGTCTTACAGGATTACCGCTCTGTATAATTTTTTTTAAATGCTTTCTGCCAAAATATGAATAAGTCCGCTCATAGGTGATAAAAATTTTTTTCGCGAAATAGGCATTAATTTTTGTGGCAAGACCCGGACTAAAATCAGACTCATGCGTATATACCGGTATGCGCAGCGTAAAAGCCGCAACACATGGAGGCACACTGACAAACCCGCCTTTTGAAAAAAGCAGCGAAGGATTATATTTTTTAAAAAGTCGTAAAGCCGAAAAATAACCCGCAATAATTCTAAATATATCGGTAAAATTCTTTAATGAAAAATAACGCCTAAGTTTCCCGCTGCTAATTTCCTCAAACTCTATTCCGGCAGTCTCTACAATAAACCGGTCAAGTTTATTTTTTGAACCCAGCCAAACAACACGGCAGTCGCAAATATCACGTAACGCGGCGGCAACCGCAAGACCGGGATAAATATGTCCGCCTGTTCCCCCGCCAGTAAAAGCGACTACGGGATTCAAGTTTCTGCCGGCGCTCATATTTTCTCTTTCATTTTTTTAAGACAGGAAATACAAATATCACCCGCAACGGCGGTATCTTCCACGCTAAAGGCGGCAGGAAAATTATCATCAAAAAGTATCTGCGCCCTTGAAGGGAAATCCTCATCCCCCTCCCATATTAGTATACTCATGAATATACCGCTTAAAAATTCAAACCTCCAAGCACAGGCAGTACCAGAAAGTTTTTCCGCTTTTAAATTTTTATATTCTTCAAATATTTTAGAAAGCGCCCGCGTATCATTGCCAAAAATACGCTCAATACGCTTGATACAGCGTCCCTCAAAATTATTAAAATACAAAGCGCCCCAAGGAATATCGTTATACGAAAGCCGCCTTACACCAGCGGCAACCCAGCTTCCACGACATAGATAACGCAACGTCAAAACACGCAGACTTTCATCATTAACACAGTCATTTTGTCCCGCGTAACGCATTTCAAAATCAGGAAAAGCAACACGATAGTCCGTTCCCATAATACACAACGAAAAACCGCCGTCCTCGAAAGGTATATTACAACGCTTTGCAATCTCCTGCGGGTCAAGGTTTTTATACAACGAGGAGTAATGCGCATCCGCATGATCCCTCCAATCTTTCCGCCCGCTAACCGCTTCCGCCATGTTTATATTCTATACTTATTATATTGCTGTTTTCAAGCGGCGGTCAGCAAACTGACGGCATGGCGGCGGGTTTCTTACATTGCCCTTTACTCGAAAAGATAACTTTGACTTACGCGAGCATTACACTGTTTCTTATTTTGGGCGCATTTTTGGCTTTTAAAAAAGCCAAAAACCGGGCTTTTCGGGGCTTTGGCCGCACCGCCCCTATGGGGCGCCGCGTCTTTGCGCTTTGCGCAAACCCCTACAATCCCATTGCGCGTCGCAAGCGCTTCCCGCGCTTGCTCAGTTAAAACCGCTAAAGCAGTCTTGATTAGTTTACCGGCGTTTTTCTAAAAGCGCTTTCTTGTACGAGAACGGCGGCTTTGGAAAAAGCCCTTCAGTACGGAAAGCGCGTCATCCGATGTTGAAATCTCCAAACGAGAAAGCCCTAAACGCCGGCAGGCGGCTATCCAAGCGTTATTCTGTTCTTCATTCCATTCCCGCCACGCCCAACGAAAAGATGAAAAACTGGTAGGCGCTTGTATAGTCTTACCGCTTTCCGGATCTTCTAGTGTAAGCAATCCAAGGTTTGGAAAATCATAATCAAACAAATCATTTATTTTCACGGCAATAAAATCATGCCTTCCGGCTAGCGAGTTCAATTCTATATCCCAGTCAGGACATCGAAAGTCAGATATCAACACAACCAGACTGCGCCGTTTAAGCAAGCTGCCCGCGCCGCGTATCGCAAGTGAAAGAGCGCTGCCTCCCGCGCCGGGACTTGCTCCAAGAGCGGAGCTTATTATAGCCATAAGATGAGCGCGTCCTTTGCCCGGCTTAAAAATACGCCGTACCTCGCTGTCAAAAAAAAGCGAGCCAAAACGCTGCCCTGCCCGTTCCGCCGAAAATCCAATAAGCGCCGCAGTAAACAGGGCCTGTTCAAAACGGTTTATGTCTCCTTTGCCGCCGGCAAACATAGAGGCGGAACAATCTAGCACAACGAAAACAGTCAACTCACGCTCTTCACGGTACAGTTTTACGTAAGGTTTGCCAAAACGCGCGCTTACATTCCGGTCTATAAAACGGACATCATCCCCTTGTTCATAATGTCGTACCTCCTCAAACTCTATGCCGTTCCCACGAAAAACCGAACGAAAACCGCCGGATAAGAAATCTTCCGCAAGTTCTGAGGCCGCGAGCGGAAATGTATTTATTCGTCGTAAAATATCTGAACGTTTCAAAATTATGGGGCCGGAACAGAGGCTAGTATACGCATTATCACCGCGTCCGCATCAAGACCGTCCGCCTCGGCCTCGTATGACAGGGAAATACGGTGTCTAAGCACGGGTAACGCCGCAGTTTTCACATCCTCTGGACGTACAAACGTGTTTCCGGCAAAAAGAGCGCTAATTTTAGCGCAATGATGCAGCGCTATAGACGCGCGCGGGGATGCGCCAAAAGAAATATACCGGTATATTCCCTCCGCCTGCGTTTTGGCATCCGCTCCATTATAGAATGATTTTTTACCACCGCCTGTAGTAACCGGGCGCGATTTATCTCTAACAGGCCGTGTTGCCGCTACTATTGAGACGATATAACGCTCTATTTGTTCATCAACATGAATTTGTGCCGCCGCCGTCCTCAATGCCGCTATTTTGTCCGCGCCAAGCGAGGTTTCCATATTTGTCAAAGTCAAAGTTCGCCGTCTATCACCGCCGGTTTTATTCAAACCACTCTGATTCAGACGAACGATATTAAGCTCATCCTCCGCGCAAGGATAGTCTATCTTGAGCTTTAACAAAAAACGGTCAAGCTGCGCTTCCGGAAGCGGATACGTGCCTTCATGTTCAATAGGATTCTGTGTAGCAAGCACAAAAAAAGGCTCGCAAAGCTGCCATGTCTGCTCGCCTATCGTAACTTGATACTCTTCCATTGCTTCCAACAAAGCGGACTGTACTTTTGCGGGGGCGCGGTTTATCTCATCAGCAAGCACAATATTGGTAAAAATTGGTCCTTTTCGCATGAAAAAGTCCGCCTTATCCGGCTCCCAAATAAGCGTTCCTGTCAAATCGGCAGGCAACAAATCGGCGGTAAACTGAATTCGTTTAAATTCAAGTCCGGTTATAGCGGCTAAACACTTAACCGCAAGCGTTTTGGCAAGTCCCGGAGCGCCCTCAAGCAAAATATGCCCGTCCGCAATCAGCGCGGTCAAAAGTCCGTCCAGCATCTCTTCCTGTCCGACAATCCACTGCGCCATAGTCCGCCTGTATCTGTCAACAATATCTTTCGCACGTATTAAATCATCCGCGCTTAACGGCATTTCTGTCATAGAAGTTATTGTATATCAGCCATCGGATAAACGCTATAGGGCTTTTCTTTTGTAATTGACAATACGCCGCAATATGCCAATAATTATATATGAATTTACTTCGCGTGACATTAACATTTCTCGTCGCTTTGTATGCTTGTAACTGCGCCACAAAACCGCAGCAAAAAATTTTAACGGTTCCAATTACGAACCATGCCGCGTTTCATCTATTGCCGCCTTTACAGAGTGGAACGCCAGTTGATATGGCGCAACGTATTTTAGGAAAATATAATGGCCACGAATATACTTTTACCGTGTGGACAATTTCCAATGCGACAATGCTTTCAATAACGCTTATGAATGATATGGGAAACGGAATAGGCGAACTCACATATACCGGCAATTCAATTGCCTACTCGTCAAATTTTATAACGCTTCCAGTGCGGCCTGAATATATTGCCGCGGATTTTCAGTTATGCTTTTACGATATTGGCGCGCTTTCAACGGCACTAAAGAAAATCGGGCTTACTTTTATATTTGAAAAAACTGAAAAATTAGAAATACGGCGTGTCTTTGATGGTGAAAACATAATTATAGAAATAAAAAAAATAAACGGGACTTTATTTTACACCAACTTTTTACGCTCTTACAATTATATAATTACTGGAGATTTAAATGCCTAATTATAAAAAGCCGCTGTTTTTATCCAAGCCCGGAATCATCTGCGTTGCGGGAAATAATATAAAAGAACTGTACAACAGCGTAACAACGGCAAACCAGCGTGGAATCAAACAGATTACACTTCCAAACGGCAAACAAGTCTTTGCGGGACACATCCCAAACACTTCCATTTATGAAATTACAAACGCTGCTCTGGAACAGATACGACCCTGTGTTGAAGACGCAATCGCTGAATATGGCAAGGAAAAAATAGCTGTCTGCGTAGGCTCCTGTGATAACGGATCAAAAGAATCACATATCGCTCATAAAACATTTTTCAGGTCTAGTATGTGGCCGGATGATTACAGCTTATACAAACAGAGCGCGGGAAACATTGCCCAATACACGGCAACAAAATTCGGTGTTTCAGGCGCGGTATTTACGATTGCAACCGCGTGCGCGTCAAGCGCCTCATGTTTTATTCGTGCGGCGGAACTAATTACTTCCGGTTTATATGACGCTGTTCTTACCGGAGGCGCCGATATAGCATCAGTTACAGCGTTGCTGGGATTCGATGCGCTTGGCGCGCTATCCGATAAATTATGCAATCCTTTCAGCAAGAACCGGAGTGGAACAACGCTAGGGGACGGGGCCGCCTTCTTTCTTATGTCAACAAAAGATTTTTCCGGCAACTCTATTGAGTTTCTAAACGGTGGCGAAAGCAGCGACGCATACCACATAACTTCACCTGAAGAAAATGGGGCCGGGGCCGTCCGCGCAATGAAAACAGCTCTTTCAGGTTTTTCAGCAGACAATGTGGATTATATAAATCTGCATGGTACAGGAACATATCAAAATGATGTTATGGAAGGAAAAGCCGCAGCATCTGTTTTTGGAACCAGAGAAATTCCGGTAAGCTCCACAAAGCCTGTTACAGGACATACGCTCGGAGCCGCAGGCGCTATCGAACTTGCCATCTGTTACGCGATTCTTACGGAAAGCAGCCAAGTTTTCCCCGTCCATTGCTGGGATGGTATTTACGATGAGGCTATCCCTTATCTTTCTTTTTGTGTAAAAGAAGAAAAGGGGCAAAAAAATACGCATCAAAGAAAAGTTAATATTTGCATGAGCAACTCATTCGCGTTCGGCGGCAGCAACGTCAGTCTGTTAATAGGGAGATTTTAATTGGGCACGGCAACAAATAAAATTATAGAACAAAACGAACTTCTTACGCTTATTCCTCATAAAGGAAAAATGTTTTTATTAAACCGCGTAATACTATATGATTTAGAAACTCTGACCCTTACTGCGGAAGCCGACATTTTACCATCGTGTATGTTTTTTGATGCCAAACTTAACGGCATTCCATCATGGGTATCTTTCGAATTTATGGCTCAAAGTATATCGGCGCTTTCCGGTATTAAAGGACGCGCTAACGGAAAGCCCGTCATGCCGGGATTTATTCTAAGCATATCAAATCTTAATATTGAAACGCCGGCCATGCAGCGTGATGAAACTGCGCGTATAACAGTTCGACAGGACTGCATAATCGATTCAACATTCACGTTTGAAGGTGAAGTAGCTATAAACAATAACATAATAGCAACAGCGCTGATTACCGCGGCGGAAATCCCATTTAGCTCAGTTATTAAGGACACAAAATGAAACAAAATAACAAAATCGTACTTGTTACAGGCGCCGGACATGGAATTGGACGAGCTATAGCCCTCAAAGCAGCTAAAGAAGGCTATTCAATAGTGGCAAATTACCGTAAAGACAGGGAAGGCGTAGAGGAACTTATAAAAGAAATAACCGGTTCCGGCGGCGGCGCTTGGCCACTTCAATTTGATGTTACGGACCGTCAAGACTGCAAAACCAAACTTGAAGAATGGACGGAAAAAGCGGGGGCATTTTGGGGTATAGTTTGTAACGCTGGCATATGTTCCGACAATGCTTTTCCCGCTATGACAGAAATCGACTGGGATTCTGTTATTCACACAAACCTTGACGGTTTTTACAATATTATACATCCACTTGTTATGCCTATGTGCCGGAAAAAACAGGGGCGTATTATTACGATAGCCTCAGTTTCAGGCATAATTGGGAACAGGGGACAGGTGAACTACAGCGCATCCAAAGCGGGTATTATCGGAGCTACAAAAGCATTGGCGTTAGAGCTTGCAAGCCGTTCAATAGCTGTAAACTGTGTCGCTCCCGGCGTTATAGAAACAGATATGATTTCAAGAGCCCCGCTTGACATAATCCTCCCCTCAATCCCGATGCGCCGCATCGGAAAGCCGGAAGAAGTTGCGGCGCTTGTTGTATTTTTACTGTCAGAAAGCGCATCATATATTACCCGTCAGGTAATATCCGTAAATGGAGGATTAATATAATGCAAACTGAAAAAAGGCGGGTAGTCGTTACGGGCGGAGGTGTCGTCAGCGTATTAGGTAATAGCTGGCAAAAAATTTTAAAATCATTAAAAGAGGGAAAAAACTTCGTTCGATACATGAATGACTGGGATAAATACGCAAACATGAATACCCGGCTTGCGACTCCGGTGGAATGTGAATTGCATGAATATCCGCGTAAAAAAATACGCGGAATGGGGCGTGTGGGACGTCTTGCTATTGATGCTGTTGATGACGCGCTTGCCATTGCGGGGATTGCTGAGGATGATCCTATACTAAAAAACGGGCGTTGCGGGATAGCGTTCGGCTCCTCCATGGGTAGTGTTGCCGCTATTATAGATTTCTATGACATGATAAAATTGTTCGATACAAAAAACATATCTGCTACTACATATATACGCTCAATGCCCCAAACCTGCGCCGCAAATATCGGCGTGTTTTATTCATTGACTGGCAGGCTAATTTCTACTAATACAGCCTGCACATCCGGAAGCATGGCAATCGGATTTGCTTATGAAGCTATCCAACAGGGCTTACAAGACATAATGATCGCCGGCGGCGCGGATGAATTAACCCCCCTTCACGCGGCAGTATTTGACACACTTTTTGCGGCTTCCTGTAAAAACGATACCCCTTCATTAACACCGCGCGCTTTTGACAAAAATAGGGACGGGCTTGTTATCGGCGAAGGAGCCGGCGCTCTTATATTAGAGGAGTATGAAAATGCCGTTAAACGCGGATCTCATATATATGCGGAAGTAGTCGGTTTCGGAACAAATACAGACGGTTCACACATTACTCAGCCAAACAAAGAAACAATGGGCGGCGCTATTTCTCTTGCATTGGAATCCGCTAAATTAAAAGCAGACCAGATATCTTATGTAAATATGCACGGCACCGCAACCAATCAAGGCGACATTGCTGAAAGCTACGCCGCTTATGATATTTTCAAACGCGCTGTACCCGTCAGTACGCTAAAAAATTATACAGGGCACACTCTCGGCGCTTGCGGCGCTACTGAGGCATGGGTATCAATAAACATGATGAATGAAAACTGGTTCGCTCCAAATATCAATTTAACGGAAATTGACGATAAATGCGCGCCTCTTGATTACATAATGGGTAGCGGACGTAACATTAATGCCTCTTATATAATGTCAAACAATTTTGCGTTTGGCGGTATTAACACCTCTCTCATTTTTAAACGCGCCTCTTAACAGAGTTATTCAAAAACTTCAGTTTTTGCAAGCCAAGCATGGCTTGGCCGACAACCGCTAAAAACTTGTTCGATAATCAACCGTGTTATTGAACAAGTCCAATAACCTTCACGTCGCCTACGCACATTGACAAGTTTGCGCGCAAATTTGAGGAGGAATATTAAACCCCTATTACGAATGAAAGCTACCGGCGGCTTACAAATATTACACCAATATATTATAATAGTTATTTATGGAACAGAATAATTATTCAGCGCAAAATATACAGGTTTTAAAAGGTCTGGAGGCTGTCCGGAAACGCCCCGGTATGTATATAGGGACTACCGGAATAGACGGTCTACATCACCTTGTTTTTGAAGTTGTCGATAACTCAATTGACGAAGCTATGCAGGGCTTTTGTACCGATATACTTGTTGTACTTGAAGGCAACGATGTTGTTCGTATAGTAGATAACGGGCGTGGTATTCCGGTGGGTATCCACCCGGAAGAAAAAGTAAGCGCGCTTGAGCTTGTAATGACTCGCCTACACGCGGGTGGTAAATTCGACAAAAACTCGTATAAAGTTTCAGGCGGTCTTCACGGTGTTGGCGTATCAGTAGTAAACGCGCTTTCCGAATGGTGCGAGGCCTTTGTATACATAAACGGGAAAATTTATACTCAACGTTACAAAATCGGCATTCCGGAAGGTCCGACACGGGAGATAGGGAACACTGACAAACGCGGTACAGAAATTCGTTTTAAGGCTGACGCCTCAATTTTTGAATCCACTACATACAACTTTGACGCATTAAGCAACAGACTTCGGGAACTTGCATTCCTAAACAAAAGCCTTAAAATAACGATACGCGACGAGCGGCTCTCTATACCTAAATCACATGAATTTAAATTCGACGGCGGCATTAAAAGCTTTGTCGAATACCTCAACGCCGGTAAAAAAGTATTGTACCACCAGCCCATAGTTATATCAGGGAGTCGTGAAGATGATATACAAGGGACAATAGAAATTGAGTGTGCAATTCAACATAATGATGGTTTCAACGAAATAATGTATTCTTTTGTCAATGATATAAACACCCGCGAAGGAGGCACACACCTTGTAGGTTTTAAGGCGGCATTGACTCATACCTTGAACGAATTTCTTAAAAAATCTAAACAGGCAAAAAAGTTTGATGAAAATTTTTCAGGAGATGACGTACGTGAAGGACTAACCGCCGTCCTTTCTGTCAAGGTGCCAAATCCTCAATTTGAAGGACAAACAAAGGGAAAATTAGGCAGTTCTGAAGTACGCGGCGTTGTAGAAAATTTTATAAACGAGCAACTTGAACTTTTTTTTGACAACCACCCTGAAATAATCGCGGGAATACTTGAAAAATCTGTGCTTGCGGCTAAAGCCCGTCTTGCCGCCCGCGCCGCAAGAGATGCTACCCGTCGTAAAAACGCCATGGACAGCGCCGGACTGCCCGGAAAACTCGCTGATTGTTCCGACAAGGATCCGGCAAGCTGTGAACTGTTTATCGTGGAAGGCGATTCGGCAGGCGGCAGCGCAAAAATGGGTAGAAACAGACAGTTTCAAGCAATTCTATCATTATTTGGAAAAATGTTGAATGTAGAAAAAACCCGAATAGAAAAGGTCATAACTAACGAAAAACTACAGCCCATAATTGCGAGCGTAGGTGCCGGTTGTGGGGATGAATTCGACATATCTAAAATACGTTATCACAAAATTATTATAATGGCTGATGCCGACGTAGACGGGTCACATATACGCACACTGCTTCTTACCTTTTTCTATCGCTATATGGCGGATTTAGTAGCTCGCGGTCATGTGTACCTTGCCATGCCGCCATTATATCGTATTTCCTACGAAAAAAAGACATTCTACGCCTATGATGATGCGGAAAAGGATAATATTCTTGCCGCGTCAGGCCGCGACCCTGAAAAACTTTCCGTGCAACGCTACAAAGGTTTAGGAGAAATGAATCCCGATCAGCTTTGGGAAACGACAATGGATCCGGCGCGCCGGAATATCACCCAAATACACCTTGATGATGCTATTGAAGCTGAACGCATATTTTCTACATTGATGGGAGAAAATGTTGCGCCACGACGGGAGTTTATTGAAGAAAACGCCCTTTTAGTAAGTAATCTTGATGTTTAGCAACTAAAGCGGCATTAATTGTCAACTGTCAAATAACGCTGTACTTTCATAAAAATTCAGGCGTTCTTTATGAATGAAAAGACTCTTAAATTACTAGAATTTGATATAATACGGGAGCGCGTTGCTGAATGTGCGCGCAGCGATGAGGCGCGGCAACGTATATTGTCCGAAACTCCATTTACAGACAGCATAAGTATTACTTGTATAAAACAAAATGTCGTGTCTATTGTTGACCGCCTCATAAGCGGCGATGTTGAACCACAAGCGTATATGCCTGTAATAGGAGGACTGCTGCCAATCTTAAATATTGCCGGGGCAGTTCTCAATATTGAAGAGGCATTCGCCATAGGTAATTTTATACGTGAAGGCAGGGCTGTTCTTCAATGGTTAGGCAATATTGAGATCAGCGCCGAAATCCCAGACTGTTCTGATGTTGAACAAGAAATCTTCCGAGTTATAGACAACTCCGGTAAAGTCCGTGATTTGCCGGAGTTAAGCAACATAAAAAAACGAATAGCCGCTATTAAAAAGGAACTTCAGTTTATAAGCGCCTCTTACACAAACAACGAAAATATGAAGCGAATGTTCCAATCTACTATTCCGGCGCAGCGTAATGGCAGAACTGTTATAGCTATCAAGCATAAATTCAAAGGGCGAATACGAGGAATTGTACACGAAGTTTCAGCAAGCGGACAAACGCTTTTTATTGAACCTGAAAACATCGTTGAGAAAAATAATGAGCTTATAGTTGAACAGCGCCGGTTTGAAGCAGAGTTACGGCGTATACTACGCAAAATGACAGCCACGATTGCTACCAGCCGCAATGCGCTTTTCTCCTTTCATGAACACATCATCTTTATAGAAACAATACGCGCCCGCGCTCATTATTCAAATAACACAAAAGGCGTATTCTTGTATCAGGATACTGTGGGACATAGTCATATCACATTGAAACAAGCTCGTCATCCATTACTTGGCGATAAAGCGGTTCCTATTGATATGATTATGAAAACCCGAATTCTTATTATCAGTGGCCCAAACACCGGCGGTAAAACAGTAGCTCTCAAAACAGTTGGCCTTTTAGCGCTTATGAATCAATTTGGTTTAGCTTTGCCGCTTGCGGAAGGCAGTAGCTTACCTGTTTTCAACGGCATTTTTGCAGAAATAGGCGATGACCAATCTTTAGGCCAATCTCTTTCGACTTTTTCGGCTCATATCAAAGCGATAGCTTCTATACTAAACACTGCCGGAGAGACATCACTTATTCTTCTTGACGAGTTATGTGCCGGAACAGACCCTAGCGAAGGCGGTGCTATCGCTATGGCTATCCTTGACGATATTTTAGAAAAAAACTGCTTTTGTATCGTAACAACGCATCACAGCGCACTAAAAAACTACGCCTTTTCAAACAGTTTTACAGAAAATGCATCGGTAGAATTTGATGCCACAACACTAAGTCCTTCCTACCGTATTGTTATGGGTTTGCCCGGAGAAAGCCGTGCCATAGACATCAGTTTACATTATGGACTTTCAGCCCAAATTGTAGAAAAGGCCCGCAACTACATTTCCCAAGGACATGGGGATGTTTCGTCTCTTATTGCAAGCTTAAAAGAAAAACATCGTGCCGTCGAAGATAGTTTACGAGCAGCAACTTTAGAAAAGCAGCGAGTGTTGGAAGAACAAAGCAACCTCGATCTGCGTGAAAAGCGCCTAATTCAAAAAGAAGCCGAATTAAAATCAGGTTCGCTTTACGATTTGCGCCGCCTGCTTGATGAAAGCCGCAAAAAACTAGAAAACCTTGTCCGTGAACTAAAAGAAGGCGAAATTACACGTGAAAAAACCCTAAAAGTAAAAGAGTTTTTGCTAAAGCTAGAAAAAGCGACAGAAAACGAAACGCAAAAACTCGATGGTATGAAGTCGGAGCTAGCCAAACAGGAAAATGTAGCCACAATATATTCTGAAATACAGCCCGGTGTTAATGTGCTGGTTGGAGACAAAAAGTTGCAGGGACAAGTACGGCGTTCATCCAAAAAAGGATTTTGGGTTGTTGAGACCGGTTCAGTATCTATGATTTTTAACGAAAAAGAACTTATACCTGTTCAATCTCCGGGGAAACCGCCTAAATCGGAAACAGCAATTATAGATTACAATCTGCCCGCCGAATCCGTACCATCGGAGTTGAACATACGAGGTATGCGCCTGCCAGAGGCTATAGACACATTGCAACGTCATATTGATGCCGCACTTGTTTTTGGACTCTGGGAATTCGCCGTCATTCACGGCAAGGGAGACGGGATACTGCAACGCGGCGTTCACGACTACCTAAGAAGCCACAGATTCGTGGCGGATTATCACTTTTCGCGTCCAGAACTGGGCGGCTTTGGCAGGACAGAAATAACGCTAAAGCGATAATGCCTTTTACAAATGCAAGTTGTTTCACGTGAAACAGTTATCCTCTGCCTATCAGTATTTCGGGTTTATTGTCTGCGCTAGACCTCGCAAATTTTTTGGAACAAATTCAACCAAGAGCAACGGGATAAACGCCGTGCCAAAAATGACAGGCATATTGGACATAACAGGGGACATAGTAACAGCGGACGCGATGGGTTGCCAGACGGAGATAGCCCGAAAGATACGAGAAAAATGGTCGGCTTATATACTAGCGATGAAAGAGAGGCAAAAGACGCTGTATCACAATACCAAGGATTATTTTGAAGGAATGGAGAGTGGTGAGATAGAGGAACTGCCGGAAGACCTGCGGCAGGGGAGGAAAAAAAATCATCAGGGGAAAGAGGGACGTGACGTGGGGACGGATATTGAGTGGCTGGATAACAAAGCGGCGTGGCAGGATGCGAAAACGCTTATACAATACCGACGGATAGATATTATATATCAAGTGTGGGTTTTGGAGTGGAGGAGTTTTTAAAACACAAGAGAAGCAATCGCATCGGATACTGGACATAGTGTTTCGGGAAGACGAATGTCGGGTAGGGAGTGGGGCGCTCAACATGAGCATATCGAGGAAAATGATGTCGTACCAGCTAAAGAAAATGGCGACGGAGAAGAAGCGTGTCAGCGCCAAACAGTGGATGAAGCATACGGCCATTAATGAGAATTTCCTGTATCAGGCTTTGCTCACAGAGTAAACGCCGATGCCCTGCGGAGAACGGACAATGCATAGACGTTTCAAACAAAATAATTTATACTAATACACATGAGTATAACCACAAAAACACTTGGTTTAATTACCTCCGGTGAAAAAGTAGATATGTATTTTCTTCAAGAACAAGAAGTGATGTTAGCTCTCTCATCACTTGGGGCAGCCATTGTATCAATTATTATTCCATCCAAAAAAAAAGGTCTATGCGACATCTGTCTAGGATATTCTACTTTAGATGCATACACACGCAACACAGAGTTCTTAGGTGTTACAGTGGGACGTTTTGCAAATAGAATCGGTAACTGTGCTTTTAATTTAAACGGCAAAACGTACGCCCTCTATAACAACGACAATGGGAATTCCCTTCACGGCGGCAGAATTGGTTTTGATAAGCGAATATGGAAAGCCCACCCTCATATAGAAAACAACGGGTCTTTTATAACGTTTGAACTAGACAGTCTTGAAAACGATCAAGGTTATCCGGGTAACGCCAGAGTTTCGGTTACATACGGACTTAACAAATCTAATGAAGTCATAGCCGAATATAAGGCGCTTCTCGATGCGCCAAGTCCTGTTAACCTTACAAATCATACATATTTTAACCTTGCTGGTGAAGGATGTGGGGATATTCTTTCACATGAAGCCAAAATTTATGCTTCGTTATATGTAGAAATTGATGATAATCTAATACCTACTGGACGATTAATGTCAGTCGATAACACTCCTTTCGATTTCCGCAAACGGAAATCTTTTGGCCAAGATATTGCGACTACAGGAAAAGGTTACGATCATTGTTATGTAATTGATGGCAAAGTAGGGGCGCTACGTCCTTGTGCAGAGGTGTTCGAAAAAAGCTCCGGCATAACTATGCGGGTTTCAACAACACAACCCGGATGTCAACTTTATACCGGAAATTCTCTTCATAAAATTAACGGTAAAATAGGCTCCGTTTATAACAAACATTCAGGTTTTTGCCTAGAAACCCAAAACTTCCCGGATTCTCCAAATCACAGGGAATTTCCATCTTCCATATTTGCCCCAGAACGCCCTTACCACGAAAAAACAGTATTTGCATTTTCGTGGTAAGAGATGTCCGGCACTATAAACAATTAACACTGACGATATAATTCTTATCAATGAACCTCCCCGCCGCAAGCGGCGGGGTATCTCGTTTGCGTTGCAGACTCTACGAGGTTCGTTCTGTAAGGAAATTTATCAATTGCGGGGTTTACTATCATTTTTTTGTTTGCCAAACCTGACTCGAACCGCCGCAAGCGGCGGGGTATTAAACCCCACTGCGAATAAAACAAATTAAAAATTCAAATTATTGGCGGATAGTTTGTTCTTTATCACAGCCATTCTTGAATCTATCGTCCCCTTAGGAACGCCAAGCACCTTTGCTAAATCGCTGTTTGTCGCTTCAATCCGTATTGATTTAAGCCGTTCACGCATATTAGATAACCGTTGCCTACTACGCTCAAGGCGTTTTAAAAGTAAATCGTGATATTGCGGGTTTTCAATTTGATTAGCGAGCTGTCTTTCATAACTAAGGCAGCGATAATATAAACAATGTGTCGCGGAAACAAGCTTGTTTAGCCTTTCGATTTTTTCTAGTTGCAAGCCGTGTAGGGTGTCTATCATTCTCCCCAAAACTTCAGGAGACATATCTAACGCGGAAGCCACTTTATTTACCAGTCTGTCGGACACATAATAGTACGACTTCAACAAAACAAGCAGAATATGCTTCGGCGATTTTACTG
Source organism: Spirochaetaceae bacterium (assembly GCA_031282435.1). Taxonomy (GTDB): domain Bacteria; phylum Spirochaetota; class Spirochaetia; order Treponematales; family Breznakiellaceae; genus JAIRMY01. The sequence goes on along the minus strand of JAITDS010000227.1, from coordinate 2,806 downwards.
TATATTTATTGTATAATTCTTCTTCGTCTTCGTATATTTTTTCCGGATAGCAAACCTCCATATCCATATTACTAGCGTTCCAACAAGCATTTTCTGACGCGGACCGCCTTCTTTTTCGCTCTTTGTAACTTCGATACGAATAACGAATTGTTGAAGCCACGTAGGCATCAAACGAGGAATATCCCTGCTCGTAACGTTCCACAATACCATGCATACGCGGATAAAACCAGCACAAAAAATCGATACGTTCACTACGGCATTTGAAATATAATCCGTAATCGTTTCCACGGCTATCCAAAATATGTTTGAAGATACAAGCCTCAAATTTCCGCATAGTCATAGCTCCTGCCTTATACTGTTTGTATAATTGCGACAAATAGCCTTCTAAACCCATAACTCCTCCAAAAAATAAGATATTAAAGTATTTTCTCATGCTTATAAAGAAAAGCCTAATTTAATTTTTTATTTACAGAGAAATTTTACACATTTGTCATAAATGAATATTTTTTTTCACGATTTTTCACAAAAATTCTTTTAAAATCAGTGGTACTGCTTCCTTTTTGTAAAATATATTCAGAAAGTGACGTTACTATGAGACTACTGATAAAAGAGTTAGCTGAGGAGGAATAATGATAAAGCTTGTAAAGTTCGGCAAGGTAACCATGTATAGCGGCAAAAGAGCTAAAAGTGGGAAAAGGCACTGAAAGCGTATCAGAAAAAGTATAATGATTTTGGTCCAATGTTTGCGGCAGAGAAATTGGCCGAAATAGCCGGTATACAGACAAGTGTATGGTACACTTTGGATATAACAGCAGAGCTAGAATCAAAGTATCAAATTTGGGTGGTGTTCTAGAATTACTGGAACAAACATACGGTAGTGGGCAAAAATCGTTGGCACCAGATAAAGGCCATAGTAAAATGAACCACCTCGCAGCAAGCCGCGAGGTATCTTGTAGGCGTTGAAATTATTTACGTGGTTCGTTCTGTAAGGAAATTATTAACTGTGGGGGTCTAATACCATTTTTTATTTGGCGTTGCCAGCTCGAACCGCCCTAAAGGGCGGGGTATTAGACCCCACTGCGAATAAAGCCTATAAATCAATTACAGAACGTGAGTTCGACAGAAAGAAGAAGAAATCCCTGCCCGGATATGGTATAATGGGATAATCAAAAACTAACTATAACAGAAAACGGGAGGGGTTTCTTATGAACGATGACAGTATAACCCGGATTTTTTGTGATGTCGATGACTTCTGTGCCAAACTTGAGCGCTATCGCAAAACCCGTTTGCTACCGACCGACACTGGCGGGGCGTGGTTTCCCCGCAGCCGCCTGACCCTCAGCAAGGTAATGACTATCGCAATACTTGTTTCATCTGTCCGGTCAGTTACAACCGGTTTGTGGAATTGATGAGCTACAGCGCCCTTCCCCCGGCCCTTTATACCCGGATTTTCCGGCGAGGGAAGCCAACCGGTATAGGTTTTATCGACTCAACACCGGTGAAAGTATGTCATAACCGGCGTATATACCGGCATAAAGTGTTCAAAGGATATACGCAGGGGGGAAAAGCTCAACCGGCCGGTTTTACGGGTTTAAGCTCCGCCTGGTAATCAACGATAGCGGGGAGATAAGCGCTTTTTATCTGGGACGTGGCAATGTGGACGACCGGGATCCCGAGGGGTAATAGACCATTTATGCTACGAATTACTGGGAAAACTCTTTAGAGAGAGGAGGTATATATCTGGTGAACTGTTTGAGCGGCTGTATCTGAGGGGGGGGGGGGTAAACTGATAACGCGGCTGAAGAGGAACATGAAGAATAAGCTGACGGATATGGTGGAGAAGGTGTTGTTACGGAAACGGGCGGTCATAGAATCGGTGAACGATTTTCTGAAGAACATCTGCCATGTGGAACATAGCCGGCACCGGAGTGTCGCCAATTTTCCGGTGAATTTGTTAGGGGCATTGTCAGCCTACAGTTTCTTGCCTCATAAACCGAAAGAGTATGCTAAGGTATTGTCAGTAAACGAATTACAACGAAAAGGAACAGGCAAACAACATTTTTTGCTCACCACCAAACCGTCTATTCGTGGAGTCTATGATAACCGGGCTTTACCGGTACTCGTCTGATCTTTCGGTCGAACTCACGTTACAGAGGACTAAACTTGACCCATATATTTACCACTTTTTCTAAAACGATGGTATAATGAACGAATATTTGGGGGATGTTATGGCCGGAGGGGAAAGTTTCAATATGGCGAAAGAATTTGCGGATGTCGATTTCAACGGGGCAAGACTGGAAAAGCGGTTTGTGCGAACTATGAAAACACTGCCCGGGCAGCCGGACAAATCGATACGGGCAAGCAGCGAAAACCGCGCAGAAGCCAAGTCTATCTACAACATGGCGGGAAACGAAAAGTTTGACCGGAATGAAATACTCGGGGCGGCATCGGGAAAGGACAATCAAACGGACGGCCGATGAGCCGGTTATTCTTGCGGTACAGGACACGACCGGGGTGAATTACAACGGACAGCGAAAGACGGGAGAAAACGGATACATCAGCGCCGGCACTATGGGGGGGGGGGGGTAAACATCCATAGCTGTCTTGCGGTGACACCTGACGGACCGGTACTCGGGGCGCCGGACCAAACGGGTTATAACCGGGAGAAGCCGAAGAACGGGGGTTTAACGCGGGAACAGCAAAAGAACCGGCCTGCCGGGGAAAAAGAAAGCAAGCGCCGGCTGGAGACGATGGAGAGAGCGGGCGAAAGCGTTCCTTCAGGGACAAAAGTAACACGCGTGTGCGA
>JAITDS010000104.1 GCA_031282435.1 Spirochaetaceae bacterium | reverse complement strand
TCAAGACCGCCGCAGAAGCCGCCCGCAACGCGACAGCAGCCATGCGTGACATGCTCATAGGGAAGCACTAATTAACTTGACGCTCATCATTGCTTCCCTATGTATTGGCTCGTTTCACTGCGCTAATAGGCTCATCGGCTGATAGTAATCAGCTTGGTTGACGGGTCAATTTCATTGACATGGCATTAAAATAGCACGGATTGTGCCGGCGGCTGATATTAATCGGCTTGCGTTGGAAAACCCCGCGTCTCTTTTTTGGACTTGCCCGGTATATTCTCTTGTTACGGGGCGAGCTTTTGACGCAACGCTCACCTTTCTGCGCGTATAAACAAAAAAGACGGCCCGTAGGCCGTCCTGTTTGAGTTTTGACATTTTTTATATTTGTTTCAACTCATCTTTTTGTAATAACTATAGTATAACCCAGTGCGAACATTTTGTCAAGTGTTTTTTTGAAAAAAATGCCCATTTTAGAAAATTTTGTGCTGACAAACAAGTATACTAAGAGGTGTGATAAGAAATAACTAAAAAAATACGATATAATAATAAAAATAACCATAAAGATAAAATAACACAATCATGGCATAACCCAGAACGGGAAGAAAAAAAGAACAAAGGTAAACAGAAGTACCGCTGCATATTGCGGACGGCAGTTTAACAGTGACCAAGAATCGACTTGCCTGGTTGAAATTTTACACGCGAAGCATAACAACGCTCATAAAACGGCTTCTCCTTTAATAAACGGCGTAATTATGCCGATAATGGTAAAGTGAAACTGTCCGTTTTTTTTGCGGTGTTTGCCGCCCTTGCTCTTTGGGTTCCTCCTTTAGCGGCGCAGGACTTGAGTATCGGCGCGGCGGATCTGCGGATAACGCAGGGGGCGGATGGCGGGTTTCATCTTTACATCAGAAAAAAACCCGGCATAAATTCGGTACTGCTCACCGAATCCGTGCGCGACCCCGCGATGCGGGAAGACAACTATGCCTACCGGGCGCCTGAGTGGAACTCGATTAATGGCGATGAAATACGCATCGTAGACGGAGAAGCCATAGCCAAGGAGCGCGGTATATGGTCACTCATTGATTCAACGCCGGAACCGCATGGCGAGCTGGGCGAAGTTTTCCATATCTACATCCCCTATATCATCAACTATGGCTATCCATGGACGAGGAACGGCGAGGTATATGTTGGTAACGGCACGTATTTTAACATCCGCGCCTTTGAAAAACCGTATGCCGATTACTCAGGCGGTTTTCGTGACAACTCGTTTCTCTTGGAGGTGAACCAGAGTCCGCTTGCAGGACCCGCGAGCGGTAATTATATGCGGGACACTGAGGAAACTTTCGGTGAAATTGCGCGGATGGAACGGGGAGAGGCCGTCTATTCAACCGGGGCTAAAGATATTATTCAAACGATACGCTCTATCCTCAGAAAAGAACGGGGAAACACGCTCGACCTCGTTTTTGCGCTGGACACCACGGCAAGCATGAGAGACGATATTGCCGAAATACGGGACAGCCTCACGTACATGCTCAACGAAGAACTGCGCGGTTTCCGGCAACTGCGGGTCGGCATGATACTCTACAAGGACTACGGCGACACCTATGTCACCAAGACGGTAGCGTTTACCGGCGATCTGGACCGGTTTCAACGTTCTTTGCTTACTATCACGATTGGCGGCGGCCGCGACATTCCCGAAGCTGTCTACGAGGCGCTTTACGAGGCGGCGACCAAATTCCGCTGGCAGGCCGAATCAAGGCTGGTAATCCTCATCGGCGATGCCCCGCCCCATCCCCGGCCACGCGGACGGATAACCAAAGAGATGGTCGCAAAAGAACTGGCGGCACGCAGAGTGAAAGTATCAGCGATTATTCTTCCGCAATAATCTGATTTTGTTTCTCGTTAATCTGGCCGAGGACGATCTCGGAGAGAATTTTGAATTTTGTCGGGAGAATTTCGCCCTCCTCGGTATCATAACGGGCCCGCAACGCTTCCATTTCTGACCGTGCCTGACTGTATTTCTTCTGCTTGTAGTGAATCCGCGCGATTTCATACTGCGCTTCGCATGTCCGGTCAATATCGTCTGGAAAACGCTCAAGGATCGCGTCATAATACTGAACGGCCTGGCCATAACGGCTCCATTCATACGCCGCCTGTCCTTGCTGGATAAGCTCTGCCGCCGTAATGTTATCGCTCAGTTTTACCGGCCCGGTATAACAAGATAAAAAAAGCACGGCTAGAAAAGCCGCTCCGGTTAAATGGTGTCTGTACATAGCTCAAGACTATCACATAGAACCCGCGATTGTCAAGAACACGCATTGCGCCTTAAATCTAACCATGGCGAAACGTTTGCGCCATGTAAAAAATCTAACCGAAAAAGCGCAAGTTGTTAATTGACAAGGATTTAAGCAAGAAGATAATTCCATACAGGATAAGGAAGCACTGATTTATTCAATCGAGAATTCGCCAACAGTAGTTGGCGCAATCAGTGCTACTTTAATGCCGTATTTGCGCAGTGAAACGAGCAATAATGAACATAGTTCATTCTACATTAGTGAAACGCGATTGCAACGCAGTTGCACAGCGTCAAGTTAATCAGCGTTTCCCTAAGGAGTTACAGCGGGTTTGGAGCCGTCTCATTTTGTAATGTTAGACTGCCGAGTTTCGTGTCAAGTTCGTTGACAATATGCGTGAAAACAGTACAGGCCGCTTCGACCGGTGCGGGGCTTCCCATATCAACGCCGGCTGTTTCAAGCGATTCAAGCGGAAACCGCGAGCCGCCCGATTTGAGGAAGCGGAAATAGCCTGAGCGTTCGGCTTCCCCGCCTCCCAGCACCCG
>JAITDS010000064.1 GCA_031282435.1 Spirochaetaceae bacterium | reverse complement strand
TACCATTTTTTATTTGGCGTTGCCAACTCGAACCGCCCTAAAGGGCGGGGTATTAGACCCCACTGCGAATAAAAATAAAATGTTTAACATTTTATTTTAGCGCGGTTCCTAAGGAACTTTCTGAAGTTGTTGACGAATGTCTGTATAAATACCGTTTCGACAGACCTCACGCCGCTCCCGGTTTCTTGACCCCCGCCGAATTTTCCTCTACTCCGGGCTTACACATTCACATCCCGTAACTGTCCTATTTGTTATGAGAACGGACATACTATTGCAGATTATGCCGACAATGTTTATAGTTAAATCATAAATAGAGTTGTTAAAAACAAAATGCTTTTACATTTTGAAAGACTTGTAAGCTTCCCGCCAAGGAAAGCCGGCTGCCAAACGGTTTGTCGAACAAGTACAATGTATAGCTTGCTATGTGGAGGATTTTTCATGAAAAAAATTAGTTTTGTATGCTTGTCTGCGATACTTGCTTGCGGTTTTGCGGTAATTCCGGCGTTTTCGCAGGATGCCGCGGGACCTGTGGACAATTCCGGTTTTTATGTTTTACAAACGTCTATCGATAAAATTTATCAGACTTCAGCAGCCTACATTATAGAATACCGTAAGAACGGGGTGGGAAGAAATACGCTTGTACTGCCCAAATCATGGTTTGCGCGTACAGCCACGACCGAAGGCCCGCTCAAAGGCGAACTGGTCAAGCTTACTAACGGCAAGATGCAACCGTACATGGCAGTATACTACAAAGACGGTAAAACCGACCATGTAAAACTTTACGTGCGTGAAGACAATCATAAAACGTGGGGGGCTATACTACCGTCCGGCATCGATCTTGATAATCTTGACAGTATCGAAGAGATAACCATATCACGCTAAAAGAGATTTTCTAGAATCAGGGCGCATTTTTGGCCGCTTTTTTAAAAAAGCGGCCAAAAACCGGGCTATCCGCTATAATTAAATATGACGGCGTTTCACGCCGCCATATTTAATTCCGCTTCTATCCCTTGCGCGGCGGCTTCAACGAAGCCGCTTAATCAAAAAAACTGGCAAATATATATCGTAAGCGGAGTTTTTAAGGAAAATCTTATGGAAAAATCATTTAATCCGCCTGTGGCGCTTCTTGATTTTATAAAAAGACACGATAAATTCATCATTACCGGGCATGAAGAACCCGATGCCGACTGTATAGGCAGCCAGCTTGCCCTTGCTTCCTTACTGCGCCGCCTTGATAAAACGGTATTGCTACGGTCGGCGGGGCCTTTCCGTAAAACCGAGATCATTTCTTATAAAAATTTGTTTTCATCTGAAATAAGCGCTGAAGACAGAGCGGATGCCGCCGTAATCATTATTGATTGCTCAAACCCGTCCCGTACCGGCTGCCTTTGCGATGGCCTAAAAGGACTCCCGCTGGGTATAATTGACCATCACGCGGCAGGCAACGCCGTAAACGCGGATTGCGCCTATATTGAGCCGGCTTCCCCGTCTTCCACAGTTTTAGTTTTTTCTTTATTCAAAAGTTTATCCGTAAAAATTAACGAAGACGAGGCGCGGCTGTTGTTTTTGGGACTTTGCACCGATACAGGATTTTTCAGGCATATTGATTCAGGCGGCGGTGAAATTTTCAGAATAGCCGCGGAACTTGCCGACGCGGGAGCAAGTCCTAAAGAAACCTTTTACAAAATTTCAGGCGGAAAAACCTTGAACTCACGCCTATTGCTTGGAACCGTTCTGTGCCATACTGAAGCGCATATAAACGGAAAACTATTGATAAGCACTGAAACGATGGCGGAAACCGAGAAATACGGCGTTGAAAACAGGGATTCAGACGCGCTTTACCAGCTTTTATCGCAGATTGAGAACGTCGAGGCTGTGGTTGTGGTACGCCAAAGCGCCGCAAACAAATGCGCTATAGGTATGCGTTCACGCGATTCGGTTAACGTATCAAAAATAGCCGCTGTTTTCGGCGGCGGCGGACATAAAAACGCGGCGGGTGCTCATACCGAAGGCAACGTTAACAGTCTAAAACAGGCCGTAATCAGCGAATTTAATAAAATAATGCCTTAAAATGTTTTGCCGTAAATTATTTTAGGGTATAAGCGCGGTAATTCCGGTTTCAAACATGAAAAAGATTTCTATGTTTATAAAACAGATACCTTTTTAAGCAGCGCAAGCGATTGTAGGGGTTGCGAAGCAAGACACGGCGCCCCCTGCGGGGCGGCGTGGCCGGAGCGCGAAAGCGCGCAGCCCCGAAAAGCGCGGTTTTTGCGCCGCTAAAGCGGCGTGAAAATGCGCCCGAATTTTGCTAAATTTAAGTATACTTCCCGTTAGACAATGTTCTTTTCATGCTGAACGCCGGACGGAAAACCCGCCCGCCCGTCCTGAAGCCGCCTTGACGAATCCGCAAATTTCTTAGGATAATTGAGTATGACTGAAGTTCTGTCTCAGGATGAAATAGACCAGCTTCTTACCGCTATAAATGCGGGCGGCGGTGAAACTGAAGAGTATAAACCCGTTGCCGACACTCGTAAAGTAAAGATATACGATTTTAAGCGTCCTGATAAATTCTCAAAAGAACAAATAAGAACGGTGCAAATAATGCACGAGACGTTTGCCCGCCTAACCACAACCGCGCTTTCGGCAAGCCTGCGGGCGCTTGTTCATGTACACGTCGCTTCGGTAGACCAGCTTACCTACGAGGAATTTATCCGTTCAATACCTACGCCCACAACTTTGGCGATAATCAACATGGACCCCCTCAAAGGGAACGCGATACTAGAAATAGATCCGGGCATAACATTTTCTATAATAGACAGGCTGTTTGGCGGTAAAGGGGAAGGCGTTAAGACTCAGCACGAATTGACGGATATCGAGCAGTCCGTCATGGAAGGCATCATTGTGCGTATACTTGGAAATATGCGCGAGGCATGGGCGCAGGTAATAGATTTACGTCCCCGTTTAGGGCAAATCGATACAAACCCGCAGTTTGCCCAAATCGTGCCGCCGACAGAAATGGTAGTGCTGGTAACGCTGGAAACTAAAGTTGGCGATGTAGAGGGGATGATGAACTTCTGTATACCCTACTTAACGATAGAGCCGATAATAGGCAAACTGTCGGCGCAGTTCTGGTATTCAAACGTTCGTCAGGGCGCGAACACGGAAAATCTTAATATCCTTAAGGAAAAATTAGTAAAAGTCGATGTTAATGTAGTCGCTGAAATTGGAACAATACAAATTCCGGTACGCGATGTCCTGTCATTGCAGGCAGGCGATGTAATCCGGCTTTATAACGTTAAAGTGGACGATCCTTTTGCCGTCACGATAGGCGGTAAACAAAAGTTTTTTTGCCGCCCGGGTGTTGTCGGCAGAAAGATGGCCGTGCAAATTACAAAGAAAATGGCGGACATGGAGCAGGATGACTTTGAAGAGCTTATTTCCGAAGGGGAGGAATTGTTATGAGCGAAGGCGCTCTTTCTCAAGCTGAAATTGACGCCCTGCTTTCCGGTGGCGGAGGCGGTGGAGCGGAGGTATCCGGCGACGGATTGGAAAGCGGCGAAATAACCGCTATTGAAAACTTTCTTAAAACAACGGTATCGTCCCAGTCGAGCGGGATTTCCATGATGACGGGCGGGACGGTAACTTTTTCCGGCCCTTCCGTTTCCGAAACTAACCGCGACGCTTTTTTGGATTTGCTCCCGGATAAAGTAACGTCTGTAAAAATTGATTTTACCGCCGGTTTTCCCGGTGAACACTTGTTCATCATGACGGAGGAAACTGCCAAAAGCATCGCCAGCCTGATGAACAAAGAAGAAAACATCTCGCTTGACGAGATGGCGATGTCCGTTGTCGCGGAAACTGTTTCGCAGATGGCCGGTACGGAAATAACGGCTTTGACCGGTAAAACCGGAAATAAGTCGATAGCGTCAGCTTCTCCTGAGGCCGTAAACATTCCTAAAGCGACGGTACCGTTGCCGTCAGGCAATTTTGTCGCCGCCGTCTATGATGTAAACATGGGAGACGGCGCGGATCAAAAAATTTGGGAGATAATAGGACTTTCCGCCGCGAAAGCGATGGCGGCGGCTTTGATTGGGCCGAAGTCTGGTCCCGCCGTCCAGCCTTCGGGAGCCGGGGCTATGGGTATGGGCGCGATGAACGGCGGCGGCGGCGCGGGAATGGGCGGTTTCATGAACGGCGGCGGCGGCGGCAGCTATATGCAGCCCGTGCAATTTCCCAACTTGAACCATCAAATGAACTCGCGTGAGCAGGGCAACATCGGTCTTTTGATGGATGTCTACATGGAGATGACCGTTGAACTGGGGCGCACAAGAAAGCTGATAAAAGAAATACTGACGATGGGCGAAGGCACTATCATCGAACTGGACAAACTGGCCGGCGAACCTGTGGACATACTCGTAAATCACAAATTGATAGCAAAGGGCGAAGTCGTAGTCATTGATGAAAACTTTGGCGTACGTGTAACGGAAATCGTTTCTCCTCAAGAACGCCTGTCTGAAGTAGGGTAGTACAATATGCGGGTTATTCCGGTGGCAAGCGGAAAGGGGGGCGTTGGTAAATCGCTGGCGGCGGCTAATTTGGCGGTGGCTTTCGCTCAGGCGGGCAAACAAGTCGTTCTGGCGGATTTAGACCTTGGCGCTTCCAATTTGCACCTTATCATTGGACACCAAAAACCCGGCGCTAGTATAGGCGCGTTTCTTAACAATAATAAGATTGATTTTTCGTCAATTATCGCGTCAACGGACATTCCTAACCTGCGCTTTATTCCGGGAGACGCGGAAATACCGGGGGCGGCAAACTTAAAAGCGTCCCAGCGTAATATGCTTGCCCGCCGTCTTTTGTCGGTAAACGCCGATGTTTTAATTCTGGATCTGGGAGCGGGGACTCATCAATCTATATTGGATTTCTTTTTGCTGTCGGGGCAGGGTATTGTTGTAAGCTCTCCCGCGGTTACGGCCACGCTTAACGCCTATGTTTTTTTAAAAAACGCGGTTTTCCGCCTTATGTACGGCTCGTTTAAGCGCGGAACGCCCGCTTACGATTATCTTGAACAACTTCGCAAGGAGGGTTCCGGCCTTAAAATGCTGTACCTCCCCAAAATGCTTGAAGAAATAGAACGGCGCGACCCCGCTTCTTATCAAAAATTCAAGACCGCCGTTGACTGTTTTCAGCCGCGCCTAATACTGAATATGCTGGATTCTCCTAGCGATTCCGAAGTTGCCATGAAGATACGCCGCTCTTGCGAGGCGTATTTGGGTTTGAAAATAGAGCATCTGGGTGTTATTTACCGCGACAGCGTTCAGGATATTAGCCTTGCCTCCCGTCTTCCTGTTGTCATTTATAAGCCTAATTCCGTACTGGCGCAGGCTATCTACCGTATAGCGGATAAGATTTTGCAGCTTCCGGAGGACCCGGCGACGTTTACCGTTTCCGCGGTGGACGACAGTTATCAGGAGGCGGCGGTAGAAGCGGAAATTGATTTTGAAAACAAGAAAGAATATGTTCAGGAACTGCTCCATTCCGGCGTGCTGTCACAGAGTGATCTTATCGAGACTGTGAAAACCCAGCAAATTGAAATAAACAAAATAAAAAAAGAAAATATGTTTCTTAAACACAAATTGTCAAAGGCTGTTAGTCAAGGCTACAAGTTATAGACTTCACGAACAGTTTTGATTCAAGGATTTAGCATGAATTTTATGCCGTTGGCTGTTAAATTTCCCGATTGGCTTAAACCGGAAATTATTCCGGGTCTTCCTGTGCGCTGGTACGGCTTGATGTATATTATCGCGTTTGCCGTAGCGTTTCTCATGTACCGCAAGCAGGTTCACGAGCGTAATTTTCCTATGACTAACGACCAGATTTCCAGTCTGTTTTTTTGGGCTATTCTTGGACTGCTTTTGGGAGCGCGTATATTTGCGACTTGGGTTTACGAAACGAGCGATATTTATGTCCGGCAGCCTTGGCTGGTTTTTTGGCCTTTCCGCGGCGGGCGCTTTACCGGTCTGCAAGGGATGAGCTACCACGGCGGTTTTATTGGCTGTTTGCTGGGCGCTATACTTTGGTGTGTGGTTCACCGCTACGACATACGGGAAATTAGCGATATGTTCGGCGCGTCCATACCGCTGGGTTATACTTTCGGCAGGATAGGTAATTTCATAAATGGCGAGCTGTACGGCAGGGTTACGACCGGGCCTTTGGGTATGATTTTCCCGAATGCGGAGCGCTTTTCGTCAAACTTGGAATGGGTGCGCGAGGCCGCTGAAAAAAGCGGGGTGGTTACGGGCGCGTCCGGTATGCCGTCTATGGTAAATCTGCCGCGCTATCCTACCCAGCTTTTTGAGGCGTTCTTTGAGGGCGTGTTTTTGTGGTTTATTTGCTGGTCGTTAAGGAATAAAAAGCCGTTTAAGGGTTTTATTTTTTCGCTGTACGTTTTAGGCTACGGGGTCATTCGTTTCATTATCGAGTATTTCCGCGAGCCGGACAGTGATTTGGGCTACCGGCTGGAGCTTGCGCCAAATAATTTGCCAATCGCGTTTGCTCACCCGCTTACTAGTTTTTCTACGGGACAGGTTTTTTCGGCGTGTATGATTCTGCTTGCCGTTTTGATGATGATAGTGCTTTCGCGCCTGCCCGGCCGTAAGCCCGTAATATTTTATCCAAAGTCCGGCGATTCCGGCGGCGCGAGCTTATCTGTTGAAAAGTCCCTTGAAGAAAAAAAAGCCGCCCGCAACTCCCGCCGCAAACTACGAAAAAAACTACGCTAGCCCGCCACCCGCCACCCGCCACCGGGTTTCATCCCCTACCTTCAACAAGCAAAGGGCGGTGTTTTCCGAAGTCTGCGGAATCAGTGTCATTCACAGGCATTAAAAAGGGTGGCGCTGTTTCCATACTGGCGGTGTAAACCGTCCCTTACGTTACGCGCCCCCCTCGTTGCATACCGCGCCGCCCGCAAGCGGGCTTAGGCGGTATTCCACTACCCCCCAGCCGCCGGCCAGCCGGCTTCCTCCTTTGCGTTTACTTTGAAAAGGGCGTTGCCTCCCGCCTGTCAGCCGCGTCTTGCCTCAATACGCTAACCCTTAGGAAGTATCGCAATTGACAAACCGCATCATTAAAACTTAAACTATTGACAATGAATCGGGCAAAAAAAGCGAATCGTTTATGGGTATATCCAGCCGCTGAAAATACGCTGTTCACGGCGGTATTTAACCCGCCGTCTTATTGGACTTTGCGGCGCGGCATCCTGTTTTCATTTGCTTTATCCCCCCCCCCCCCCAGATTTTAAATGTTTCTAACGCGAATTTAACCGGTTGTTCCTCATATTTTGCGGCAATGGAGAGCGTGCGAATGGCAAAAATCCGGATGCTGCCGCTCTTATTCTTGCCGCCTCTGTCGTTGGCATACTCTCAGAATATTCTTAGAGAAACAGAATCGATTGCACTGTCAATTAAAATTATTCCGAAGACATTACATAAATATTTTGGAATTTTATGCGGTTAGAAATAGTAAAAACCCGGAATATATTTATTGATAACGTCAAAGGCGTATTAATATTCTTAGTTGTCTTTGGGCATACTATTTACCCGTATATATATGAAAATTTTGGTTTATTTATGGTATTTGTATACATATATAGTTTCCATATGCCATTATTTGTATATATTTCAGGTGTTTTGTCAAAAAATATAGAAAAAACACAACAAAAAGCGTTTCAACGGTTTTTGTTACCATATTTAGTTTGGAATTCATTTGCGTTTATACTATCATCATTGTATCACGGTAAATTAGAATTCAGTTTTTTGCATCCGTTTTTGCAAAATTGGTATTTCTTAAGTTTATTTACCATGTGTATGTTTTTACCTATTATGATTAAAATAAGGTGGTGTATATGCGGCATATTCCTCGTATCATTAATCGTTGGACTTTTGCCGGAATTTAACGGAACATTTTCGTTTTCAAAAACAGTATGCTTTTACGGTTATTTTTTACTGGGATATTACAGCAACAAAGAAACACTAGATAAAATACGGCGTAATAAAAACATAATTATAATATTAGGCATAATCATTATGATAATAATATACGCATATTGCGCAATCATGGGAATAGATAGAACGGTGTTGACAGCCGTGCTTGGTGTGCTTAGTAAATCTGATTCATATAAAGATGCCGGAATGAATATTGCAAACGGAATTATAATGAGAATGGCAAGTATTCCGGTATCAATAATACTTGGAATGATAGTAATGATATTTACACCCGTGAAAAAGAATATTTTTACAAGAATAGGAAGGAACTCAATAATAATATTTATATTTCATGAATATTTTGTAGTTCTATCTTGGGGAATAATGCGGTTATTAAACGTTAATATAGCAATTGAAATAGTTTTGTCATTAATATTTTCAATTGGGATAACATTATTCTTATCAATAGACGCATTTCAAAGACTGTATGAAAAAATAATGAGAACTATAGAAACAATAATTCTGAAAGAATAGAGTTGTTCAAAAAACTTCAGTTTTTGCAAGCCAAGCATACCGGCCATGCTTGGCTTGGCCGGCAAGCGCTAAAAACTTGTTCGATAAGCAACCGGCTTATTGAACAAGTCCGGTATTTAGACAGCTGGAGCTTGCGCCAAATAATCTGCCAATCGCGTTTGCCCATCCGATTACTAGTTTTTCTACGGGACAGGTTTTTTCGGCGTGTATGATTCTGCTTGCCGTTTTGATGATGATAGTGCTTTCGCGTCTACCCGGCCGTAAGCCCGTAATATTCTATCCAAAGTCCGGCGATTCCGGCATCACGCCATTGTCTGTTGAAAAGTCCCTCGAAGAAAAAAAAGCCGCCCGCAACTCCCGTCGTAAACTACGAAAAAAACTACGCTAGCTCGCCACCCGCCACCCGCCAGCGGGTTTCCTGCCCTGCCTTCAGCATGAAAAAGGCGGTGTTTTCCGCCGGAACGTTATTTAGTATCCTGCGCGGCAGTTACGGAAGCGCTGATTACTCCTCTGGCAGGACGTATACTCAGCAAGTCTCCTGTTTTAACTTCGTCGGCGCATTTGACCACCGCGCCTGTTTTAACATTTGTAACAAGAGAAAGACCGCGTTCCAGCATCATCTTAGGGTTAGCGGCTTCCAACGCGGTACTGGCAAGCTCTAAACGGCGGTGAAGATCCGCAACACGTTTTGCGGCGGCTTCAAGAAGCGCTTCTTTTGCGTCATCAAATCGAAGAAGGCGCGGCTGCAAAATGGCGCGAAATTGTCGTTCCAGATAATCGGCGCTGAACGGTTTAAGAAACAGGCGGGCTCGCGCTATACGTGCTAGTATAGTTTCGCGCAGATTACTTATAAATAGACGAATGGCCCGTACTGTTTCACCACGGTTTTCACTCACCAGTTCCGCGGCGGCTGACGGAGTCGGAGCGCGAAGGTCAGCGGCAAAATCACAAAGCGCCCAATCAATTTCATGCCCTACCGCGCTTATGACCGGTATTTTCGAGGCTGCCACCGCGCGGACAACACATTCTTCTGAAAAAGGAAGTAAATCTTCAAGCGAGCCGCCCCCGCGTCCAACGATAAGAGCGTCCGCGATATTCCAGCGATTAGCCTGTTCTATGCGTCTTGCTATTATGGCGGCGGCTTCCGCGCCTTGCACCGGAGCCGGCAGTATAATCACGCGCAACCCGGCGGCGCGTCTGCGCAATATGTTGAGAATGTCTTGTAATGCCGCTCCGGACGGAGAGCTAACTACGGCAACCGTACCAGGAAAACGCGGTATCGCGCGTTTTCGCCCCTCGTCAAAAAGCCCCTCTTCGGCGAAAGCGCGTTTGCGGGCCTCCAGCATCGCAAGTATATCGCCCGTGCCTACCGGCTCAATCGATTCGCAGACAAGTTGGTACGTCCCGCGTAGCGCGTATACGGAAAGCCGCCCCTTAGCCCGCAACAACATACCGTCTTTTGGCGTAAAAGCAAGGCGAGAAAGACTATTGCGAAACATAACGGCGGAAATAGCCGCCCCCGCGTCTTTCAACGTAAAGTAAAGATGACCCGCGCTGGACGGCCTGCAATTCGACAGTTCACCTTCGACACATAGCTGCCCAAAACCGTCTTCCAGCCTGTGCTTTATCAAATCGGTAAGCTCCGATACGGAGAATTTAACGTTACTTGCCATCTGTAAAACTATACATTTTATAAATTTAATGGTATAGTCCGTCCGATGATTTTACGCCCCGCATTGACCACCGGCGTTAAAACAAGAAAATTTTGTATTTTTCAGCTATTATTAGACTTGTTCGCCAACCCGGTTGGTTGTCGCCCAAGTCTTTGCAAAACGCGTGGCGTTTTGCGTTTTTAAGCGGAAGTCGGCCAAGCCATGCTTGGCTTGCGGAAACTTGAGGTTTCCGAACAACTCTATTAAAAATAACAATATTTTCCTTTACATATCAAGAAAATTGAAGTATGTTTACGTTATTATGGGAACTTTAACACAACAAAAAATACAGGATTATTATGATGAATTTAAAAATATTCCTGTAACTTTCAATAAAGAGATTATTCAGGTAACCGGGTTGCAGGTCAAGCAGATAATACTAAAATGCGGTTCAGATTTTTACCCGTGCTTTTTGTACTCCACAACATTCGAAGAAGCAAAAATTATTGCCAGTGATAGATCCGGAGTAATAAAAAAGTTAAAAGAGGCTAATAATTTAGCAAGCCTTAAATTCACTTTTAAGATACCCGAAAGCGGCGAACAAGTAGTTTTTTTAGTTACCGCTCACGCAACCGGTTGTGCGCCATACGATAATTCAAACGATACGTTCATGATTACGCTAAAATTCTCCCAGCGTCCGCCTGACGACCTTATCGGGATTGTAGGCAGAATTCTGGAGGCAAACGTAAATTCGTCTAAACGTAAAGATGAGCGAATCGTTATAAACCCGGAAACTTTACGAAAACTTTATTTTGCGACAAAAGACGTAGGGATTATGATAGAAGGTGTCCCTAGGAGATGCATACTAAGGGATATTTCGTTTGGCGGGGCGCATCTTATCACGATGGGTATTTCCAAATTTTTGATTGAAAAACGTGCCAGCATAAAATTCGACTTTATTGACCCTACGGAAACCTATTCAATTAACGGGAAATTTATAGCTGTGGAAAGTGTACTGGATAGGAATGATCTGGTTGTTGTAGATATGGCCTACGATGAACCGGTTCCAATGACTTATAAGGTACGTTTAAACAACTATCTTTCTACTGTTAGGACGATTCCGGCAGCAGTTCCAGCCGCGCCGGCAGTCAAAACAGAGCCGCCAAATTCTACTGCGGATGAAGTTTCCGGCGGTCAAAAATGAAGCCTTACGGCGGAGCGGAACATTTTCAGCATAACGCGGCGGTTCCGCAGATAGTTTTTTTAAAAACTCCTGAAAGTCTAATCTCAAAAATCAGCATAGAAGGTTTTTCGATAGACCCGTCTATACCTATACCTGTAGAACTGCCATACTCCGCTAAAAATGGCGGAGCGGATTTTTCGGCGATGGAAGATCTTACAATAGAAATGATTGTTTCCGGCATGATTCATGTAATATGTCATAACGCCGCGCTGAATCAAAACAACGACAAAGTTTCTAATTATTATCGCAGTTTTGTGCTTGCGTTCAAGCCGAACATATTAGCGGAATTCAAAACAGCCGCAATGGTTCATCTGCAAAAAGGTTCATACAAGATGGCTCACGATATTATAGCCGCGCTTGACGCTCTTTTTCCTGAATCGCCCGAAGTTTTTGAACTTAAATCTATATTTTTTGAAGAACGTGACGTACGTGAAGACCCAAACTATAAGGAGGCGTACCGGCTTATAAGCGGCGGCAACGAACAGGCCGGCATGGAAAAATTGCGTAAGTTTCTGGAGTTGCATCCTGACTCATGGAACGGCTGGTTTATGCTGGGCTGGGCGTTACGCAAGCTTAAACGCTGGAACGAAGGCATCGCCTGTTTCCGCAAAGCGATAGAGGCAGGCGGCGCTTGCGCTGACACATATAACGAACTTGCTATTTGTCTAATGGAAACCGGAGATTATGAAACGGCGCGGCGCGAACTGGAAAGCGCACTATCTCAAGAACCGGAAAATATTAAAATAATTTCAAATTTAGCGATTCTGGCTCTAAGAACAGGCCAAGACACGGAAGCTAAGGCATTGTTTCGAAAAGCGCTGGAAATTGAGCCGAACGACCCGCTCGCGAATAAATTCTTTTCGTTACATCCGTCATAAATTTTGAAAAAACTGAAGCAAAATACACTATAAATGTAAAGTGTATACATGAAAACATTAAATATTGCGCTAAAACTGTCTTTACTAAAGGAATATCTATTCCCGGCGGGGTGCGCCGTTTGCGGACGGACATTGTTTGACGAGCATGAGGCGTGGTTCGGCTTATGCGTAGATTGCGCGGGCGGCTTTCCGCTTAGTCAAGAACCGCGCTGCGCCGTTTGCGGACGGCCGCTAATATCCGAAGCGGAAATTTGTATGAATTGCCGGAAAAAAACACCGGATGAAGCTAACCCCGACTACGATGATATGACGCTGTTGTATCCGTACATAGGCAGGACGCAAACCTTATTAAGGTCGTATAAATTCGGCAAGCATCGCGCCCTTGCGCGTTTTTTTTCAGAAAAATTGCTTTCAAGCATTTCAGGTATAAACTGTTTCACGGAAAAAATACCATGTGTTCCGGTACCGCCAAGACCGGGAAAGATCAAAACAGCGGGCTGGGATCAAATAGAGTGTATAGCCAAAATACTCGAAAAGAGTATGCCGGTAATGCGCTGCTTAAAACGGCTTAGCTCAAAAACTCAAAAAGAACTGGGTAAATCCGAGCGTTTAACAAACCTGCAAGGACGGATAATTTGTATAAAAAAACCGCCGGAAGAATTAATCATATTTGATGATGTTTTTACAACAGGTTCTACAATGAACGTCTGTGCCAAGACGCTAAAAGAATCAGGCGCGAAAAAGGTTCACGGTATCTGCCTGTTTTACGATTAAGGACGTTTAGATTATCGTATTTTTTTCACGCTGCCTTATCACTTCATAAAGTATTACGCCGGCGGCAACCGACACGTTTAGGCTGTCTATGCGTCCAAGAGACGGTATAGATATAAGGGAATCGCATTTTTCGCGCAACAGACGGCTAAGACCCGCCCCTTCTCCGCCAAATATAACACACACGCGCCCGCGCAAAGCGGTTCTGTAAACGGGTTCACCTTTCATGTCCGCGCCGTATATCCAAAAAGACGCTTCCTTTAGCTGCTCTACCGCCCGCGGCAGATTAGCAACGCATACGGACGGAACCCACGCGGAAGCCCCCGCCGATGTTTTTGCTATAATACCGGCGTTTTTAGCGTTACGCCTCTCCCGCGTAATTACAATATCAATGTTAAATTGATCACATGAACGCAGAATAGCGCCAAAATTGTGCGGATCGGTTATTTCATCAAGTATTACGGCAAGGACATCTTTTTTATCGTCAAGCGATTCTAAAAAATAATCAAATGTAAATTCAGGAGATTGGCCGTCATTTTCTAATTGAAGGGCAATACCCCTGTGGTCCGGCGAAATACGGTCTAAATCGCTCGTACCGGCGCGCAAAACACGTACTCCGTATTCCGCCGCCACCGATACAATTTCACGCGCTCTTGGCCCCGCTTTTGCGACAAGCAGAACGCAAGAATCCGCGTTAGCCCTAATTTGCTCCTCAATCGCGTGAAAACCTGTCAGGTAAACCAATTACGGTCTACCAATCATCAACGGGGTCGTCAGGATCCCGCATATTTTCTGTAAACAGGTCGGTAATAGCGCGAAGGTCGTCAAAGTAAACATAGTAAGCGCCGTAAGCCTCCATAGGATCGCAGTCGATTCTAAAACCGACAACTTTTAGACCTGAAATATTGCTATAGTGGTAATTCTGCTGAACTATCCCGTTCATGCCGGTTTCCTGCTGAGGCGGTATCGCGGCTGTAAGTTTTTTCCACCCTTGAAAATTTAATCTTCCCATATAAATTTCAAAACTTCGGCCATAGAAATCTTGAATCAGCAGATTGAGTCTGTGGTTGTAGTTACGTCCGGCGACCCAAACGGAAACCGTCTTGACTAATCCTTCTACCGGTATGGGGCGATCCGCCGTGATGAACAAGCTGGTATAACCACGTTTTAGGAAATCCACCCGCGTACCCAAAACTTTTGTGTCCGGAATATTTAACTCCGCTTCACCTTCTATAGGCGGCTTGTTTTGCGGGCCGCCTTCAAACAGTCTGGCAACGGAAAAACCCGAATCGGACGAGATATCGGAGTGCCAAAACCCCTCCATTTCAAACTTATCGACCGAAACTTCAGAAAGAGATTGCTGCGGCAAGCCGTCTTCCATATCGCTTGGATTCGGCGTACCGACCTCAACGGGATTTCCAGCCGCCGCGCCGCCATCTTGTCCAAACAAAGCGGCAACGAAAAAAATAGTCAATCCTGTTAATACAATACGTTTCATGTTAAACCTTCCTTTTAATTGTTAGCGGCGTTGTCGTTAGCATTGACACCGGCGTTAGCCCATAGCGCATCGGTATTTTTGGGATACGCAAGCTCATCTCCATCATAAATAGACTCGTAAATGTCGGCCAAAACTTTTAACTGTGAAAGATAAAGATAGAACGGAATTATTTCTACTATCTTACCGTTTATATCCCGCCTTAGATCTACATAAGTACGCTCCTGAGGCGTTGTCCATAAACGAAACTTTACAAAGGTCGAGACATGAGTTGAACGCGGTAAAACATTCGAAACCATCGGAATACCTGTGGGAACATTCGCCCGCAGATTTCTCCACCCTGAAAACTTGAGGCTTCCCATCTGTATTTCATGAATTATTCCCTGATTATCCCTTATATACGCATTCAAACTGTAGTTAAGATTAGATCCCCAAACCCAAACATCAATCATACGTGTACGTCCGTTCAAAGGTATCTCCGCAGACTGTCCGTCTCCGTCCGTATATGTAGGATAAATGTCTATCCAGTTGTACCCGTGTCTATCGAACGCGCCCTGAATTCCTAAGCTTTTACTGTCGGGTTTTTGCCTGAGCAGGGCCTGCGGCGCAGTCGATACAGGACTTATAACCGGAAACGTTTGATTGCCGGTTTTTGTGGAAAATTTACTGCCGTCAGCCTTCCAAGTGTAATGGTATTCATCGCCGTCGATAATATACGGAGAGCCATCGAAATTATCAAGAATTATTGACTCATACGAAAGGGTTTCGTTGTCACTAAATACCGGAACTGCCAGCAAACTTAAAAAAAGAACAAGGCAAAATACTTTTAGACCGCCTGTTTTCATACGGTTTCTCCTATTTACATTGAACAATAATGGATTCATAAAGTTTAATCCAGTATATTGATTCGAATAATATTTGTCAAACTATATTCCAGAGACTTTTTGCGGCTTGTAGAATATCACGTTTTTACTTATACCCGCGGATTCTATGATATTCTTAAACCGGTTCAGTTTTTTATCGGTTTTTTTTAGGGGTAAATTAAGCATGATTTTTATAGAAAAACGCGGATTCACGCGAAGGCGCGTAAAATAGCGCTTTCCTAAATTAATGGCCGCCATTTTTGCCCGTCCGTTCCGGCGCAAATACGGCGCTAACGGTATGTGAATAGAGTTGTTCAGAAACTTAAGTTTATGAACAAATTCCGCTATATTAGGCGGCGGCTCTGACAGATTCTTCGCAAGCGCGTAAGCGGTTGCGGCGCGCAAGGGATAGCAGCGGAATTAAACAGGACGGCGAGCCGTCCTGTTTAATTGGAGCGGATAGCCCGGTCGCCGCGTAGCGGCGATGCGCCCGAATTATGATTATCGAGTTTAATCATATTATCCTGTAAGCAGGCCATCTTTCCTGTTAAAGGGCAAAGGAGAAAACCCGCCGGCGGCATGGCGCTTCTATCCCGTCTTTTGGCTGGTTTCCTTGTTCAAAGTAATCCCAAAAGGCGCTTATTTCGTTTATATTGTGGACAAAGCGGCGGCTGTTGGCATCTACCCACCCGCGAATATCAATGAAATTGCGTATTGCCGCCGGTAGACCGCAGTTGGCGGCGGATAGATATGCCGGTAAATACCGGAGCGGCAGATGGGCCGGCCTAGTTTCTAGAATCGCGTTTTTTGGGGGTTTGCGCCCCGTGTTTACGGACTGAATGACCGGAGCAAGATTTTTTAGAAAAAAGCGCAGATAGTTGTCATCCGCCGTGCTGTTTTCCGCGTTGATAGCTCCGTCCAGCTTGAAGCGTATCTGCTGGGTGCCGCGTATTTCTTCCCCCCAAAGCCACGCGCGAAGTCCGAAATCTAAAAGCTGCCAGCGCGGCGGTTTTATTTTTGGATCAAAGCCTCCCAAATCAATGAAACGGGCGCGGTCATAAACTCCCGCCGCGTCAAAGGGATACAGGGACGGTTCGCCCTCTTTTACCGGAACAAACGGGACGGTTTCAAAGTTTTTACCGTTTATGACAGGCGCGCTCGCGCTTGGAAGTGTCTCGAACTGCTGGTTTTGGAGAACGGGGACGGTGCAAAGACGGATGCCCTGCGGTTTGTTCATGCCTGCCGGCGCTTCCGGTGTTTTTAACAACAAGCGTCCGGCAATGCGCTCCGCGTCAAGGCTTAAAACCGGATGAAAATCGTTCCAGAGCGCAAAAAAAAGCGGCCCGTCCGACTCGGCGGCGGCAACGTTTATCTGCTCTCCAATGTTTGGGGCATCTTTGAATAGTATAAAGCGAATGAACGGAAAAGCGGCGGACAATTCTTCTATGTCAAAGTGATCGCCTGACCCTTCCAGCGACAGCACGTAGTCGAAGCCGCTGTTTTGCAGTTCCTTAAAATATGAGTTGCGGGCGTACCTGCCGCCGCGGTTCAACAAGGCGGCGCAAAGCCCGGTTGAAGCGTTCCGTTTAGCTCCGCCGACAACGGTGTAGGCAGGCAGGCTGTCGTTAAAAGTTGAAGGTATAGTATTCATCACATTTTATACATATTTCGTTGTAGTTTCCCGCGCATTGTTGTTCATAGAGCGGCTCTCCCCGCCGCCAAACGGCATCGAGATTTTCTTTCAACGCGCTGCCCAAAACCGGCAGTTTGTTACAAACGGCCTCGCGGCAGACCGGAACGCTTCCGTCCAGCAGGATAGGCATATCGCGCGAAATATGCCAGCACGGGCAGCGCTTTACAGGTGATAGGTCGGCGGCGGACAAAGACGGCATAACGCCGCAGAATGAATCGTATTTTTGTATGATGACGTTCACGTTTTCGCCTTTCCAAAAGCGGTAAAATTTTTCTATACATTCTTCGTTTCCCCGTGTCCGCAAAGCCTGAACATAGGTGTCTTTTGGAAAAAGCGAGATTATAGACCGGGCGTTTTCTACGGCTTCGATAAAACCTTGTCCGCGCGTTTTTTGATAGACGGCTTCGTCATTTGAATCGAGTGAAATAATCCACGAAAGAGGCGGCATACCGTTTTTTCGAGGCTTAACGGCTGCGGCGTTTTCCAACGCAATAGTCTCAAAGTCTGTTTTTTTCCAGCCTATGCCTGATGTCTCGATAACGAGGGCAAGCGAGGGGCGTTGTAAGACGGCTTTAATTAGTTTATTTTTTTGCGGGTGAAGCGCGAGTTCGCCCCATAATGATAAATCTATTACGGCGTCATCCGAAAAGTCCTCAATCTTATCAAGTAAAAGCGAAAAGTCATCCGGACTCATGTATGAAAATCCGTTTTCAGCAATAGTGTTCTCTTCAAGCACGTTAATCTCTTTGAAGCCGGCGGATTTTGTGTACGGGCAAAGAACGCAGTTTTGCGGGCAGGCGGACACTACTTGTACCGGATAAAAAGACGGAAGTGTGCGGGATAAATATGGTTTTTCCGTTATGATGCGGGCGGCGGCTTCCGCTTTGCTTTCCGCGTACGCGAGTCCTTCGTCCCATAAGCGGCGCAGCAGCAGCAAGCCGCGTTTGGAAGACGCCGCGAGGGTTATACGGCGCTGGCGCAGGTCAACGGGTGAAATTTCCGTTTCAATATCGAATGAGTTTATGTCTTTTTGCAACACGGTGAATATAGTATCCCGCATTACAGGCTCTTCGCCGCCGTTGTTTATTTTGGCAAGGATTCCGGCTGTACCGGGCGATAAGATTTCGGGCGTTAATCCGTCAGGCCAGCCGTCCGCGTAAGAATACTCCGCCGCGCCGCGCAGATGTCTTTCAACAAGGGCTTTTGTAAGTTCAGGGTCAAGGAACGGCGTGTCGGCCCAAGCAAAGTAGCTAAGGTCAAATCCTTCGCCGGCGCGGGCAAGCGCTTCCAAAAAGACTTGGGT
>JAITDS010000036.1 GCA_031282435.1 Spirochaetaceae bacterium | reverse complement strand
GATGTATGGTTCAATGCTGTAATAATCGAGTTCGTCGGACAGTATTGTTATATAGAATATTGCGGCTTTCGCGTTTTCGTTTCCGTTTTTGGGGAGGATTTTTATCGGCTGTCTTGGAGCGGCGGCTGTGCTGTCAAAGCCCGTAACGTCGTAATCCGAGGCGTTCAATTGCCGCCATTCGCCGGAAGTGTAGACGGCGCTTACTCGTAATCCTAGTTCTTCCCATTTCGGGTCATCGCCGATATTGAACGTATTGGGCCACGGCGGCGATTCTATGATGAGGCGTTCTATTTGAGGTTGAACGTCTTCATCGCTTGAGGTTTTTTCTAATTCTTCAATTAAGGGTTTGTTCCAAACTTCGCATTGTGTCAAAAAGATGACGCAAAGCGCCGCAATCAACGCTGTTTTTTTTGTTTTCGTAAGGCCACCTCCGCCTTTTACGCTGCGCTTGTTCAAAACATCAAGTTTCCGCTTCCGCTTGAAAAAGTTTGTAAACTTCCCCGTACTTTAGCCGGCAGTCAAGCGTATTGTTGAACGAGCTTAGTTTAATTTTTTTCTCCGTTTCAGTCAATCACCCCCGCCACCCGCCAGCGGGTTTTAAGTCCGCTACGCGGTAGCATACCCGGAGCGGGTTTCACTCCGCGCCTTCGGGTCCGAAAAAAGCGCTTGGCATACGCTACTGTAGGCTATGGCCAGCCCGCCGCCACCCGCCAGCGGGTTTAATGTCCGCTACGCGGTAGCATACCCGGAGCGGGTTTCACTCCGTGCCTTCGGGTCCGAAAAAAGCGGTTGGCATACGCGGCTGTAGACTGCGGCCAGCCTGCCGCCACCCGCCAGCGGGTTTAATGTCCGCTACGCGGTAGCATACCCGGAGCGGGTTTCACTCCGCGCCTTCGGGTCCGAAAAAAGCGCTTGGCATACGCTACTGTAGGCTATGGCCAGCCCGCCGCCAGTGGCCTCACTCCTTTGCCGTTTGCAAGAAGGGGAGGGGCTTGGCTAACGGGGAAATATGCTTAAATTCGACTTCTTTTTTTAATTTGGGCGCATTTTCACCTGCGGCAGATGCCGCAGGTGAAAACCGCGCTTTTCGGGGCTGCGCGCTTTCGCGCTCCGGCCACATCGCCCCCGCAGGGGGCGGCGTGTCTTGCTTCGCAACCCCTACAATCGCTTGCGCGGCCTAAAAGTGTATGTTTGATAAACGCAGAGGGGTTTTTCATATTTGAAATCGGAATTGCCGGCCAGCCGCCACCCGCCGGCGGCTTCCCTCCTTTGCCTTCAGCAAGAAAAGGGCGCTTGGCTTGACGCTGTATTCACCTTATCCCGTTGCCGACGTAGTCAGTCCGTTTATCGCGCCGGAACGCAGCATATTAAGGTAAGCCGTTTTATCAGATGAACGCATAAGCGCCTCGCCTATAAGAACCGCGTCAACGCCGCCGTCCGCTAACACTTTAATGTCGTCCGGTGTCTGAACGCCGCTTTCCGCGACAAAAATGATGTTCTGAGGAACTAACGGCCTTAACCTAAGGCTTAATCCTGTGTCAACATTAAACGTTTTAAGGTCGCGGTTATTTACGCCGATAACGCGCGCGCCGGCGCTAAGTGCCGTCTCTAGCTCCCGCTCGTCATGCGCCTCGACAATGGCGGCGAGTCCAAGTCTGCAAGCGGTTTTAATGAAAGAAGCAAGTGTTTTTTTGTCCAAAAGCGCGCAGATAAGCAGTATGGCGGAGGCTCCAAGCAGTTTTGCTTCGTATATTTGATAGGAATCGACTATAAAATCTTTTCGTAGAACAGGAGTGTTTATTTTTCCGGCAATTTCTTTCAAGTAGTCATCGCTTCCCATAAAAAAATCCGGCTCGGTAAGTACGGAAACGGCTGCCGCGCCTGCCCGCGCATACTCTTCGGCGATTTTTAGGTACGGAAAATTTGCCGCTATGATTCCTTTTGACGGAGAAGCCCGCTTTATCTCACAAATAAACGATATACCCGGACCGGAAAGCGCCTTTTCAAACGCATCCCCGCCGTTTTTAAAAGGAACGGCGCTCGCGGTCTCAGACTCGGCTTCCGCTTCCACTTGGGATGGCGGACGTAATTTTTTTTTCGCTTCAACCCTTTTTCGTGTCGCGGCGGCAATTTCATCAAGTATCAAGCTGTTCCGCCTTTAGATGAAAGGCTTATGAATTTTTCAAGTTGTTCGTTAGCTTTGCCGCTGTCTATGATTTCTTCCGCGATTTTCACGGCTTCGGCTATGCTCACGTCAGGTTTTGCTATGTGCAGGGCGGCGGCGGCGTTGAATACAACCGCGTCCCGTTTCGGCCCTCGCTCGCCTCGTAATATGGAGCGGGTTATGGCCGCGTTCTCGGATGGTGTTCCGCCGGTAAGCTCTTCTTTTTTGCATCTTGTAAAGCCAAATTGTTCGGGTGTAATGACGTAAGATTTAAAGTTGCCGCCTCGTACTTCGCAGACACTTGTCGGAGCGCTCAGCGATATTTCATCTAGGCCGTCCTGCCCAAACACGACTAAAGCGTCTTTTACGCCGAGTTTTGATAAAACTTGGGCCATCGGTTCTATTAAACCTTCTTCGTATACTCCTAAAAGTTGCATATTCGCGCCGGCCGGATTGGAGAGCGGTCCCAAAATGTTAAATATTGTCCGAATTCCAAGTTCTTTACGGACGGGCGCGACATACTTCATGGATAAATGATAATTCTGGGCAAAAAGAAAGCATAATCCTATGGTTTTTAATAATTTAAGGCTCGTTTCCGGTGGTATGCTGATGTTCACGCCGAGGGCTTCGAATACGTCCGCCGCGCCGGATTTGCTGGAGGCGGCGCGGTTGCCGTGTTTGGCTACCGGTACGCCGGC
The DNA here is from genome assembly GCA_031282435.1 of Spirochaetaceae bacterium. Taxonomy (GTDB): domain Bacteria; phylum Spirochaetota; class Spirochaetia; order Treponematales; family Breznakiellaceae; genus JAIRMY01. Next base: position 414 of record JAITDS010000036.1, on the reverse strand, counting down.
TGCGGAAACCACGAGCGCCGCTGTCGAAGAGATATTGAATGAATTGGAGCGGTCGCCTCCCGTTCCAACGATTTCCAATACGTCAAACGGTAGTTTTTCCGCCGCGTCGTGTAGTATTCGGACGCAGTGTTTACGCATCCCTGCCGCTGCCGCGGTGATTTCTTCTATGGTTTCTCCTTTCATCGCCAATGATGTCAAAAATGCGGATGTTTGTATTTCAGACGTTTTACCCCCCATAATTTCATCCATCACGGCATAGCACATTTCGTATGTCAGGTTTTCCCGTTTGACGGCCTTAATTATCGCCTCGCGAATCATGATTGCTCCTTCTCAAAAGTTTGCGTAACCGGATTTTAAACCGCTTGATGTATCTTTACATAGAAACACCCCGCCGTCAAGCCCGCCACCCACCAG
>JAITDS010000019.1 GCA_031282435.1 Spirochaetaceae bacterium | reverse complement strand
CCTTTAGGGCGGTTCGAGCTGGCAACGCCAAATAAAAAATGGTATTAGACCCCACAGTTAAATAATTTCCTTACCCGATCGAGCCACGTAAATAATTTCAACGCCTACAAGATACCTCGCCGCAAACGCCGGTCTTCGGCCTTTTAGCGTGGCCGCCGCGTGGCGGGTTTTAAGCGCAAGACCCGTTATACAGACAAGTTCACTTTTCATCTACACTTCGCCCTTTACGATGCCCCTGCAAAGTTCCGCTATATCACACGCCGGGTTTTCCGCAAAAAACTCGGCGCGTATCTGGCGGCGTATCTCCTTCCGCTTTTCCCAAATCGATTCGTCTTTCAACGCGGCAAAGAATTTTTCTTCTATTTAAAAAATAGCCTTTTTTTGTTAATTTTTTTCAAAATAATTTTTATTATTACATTGAGGCCGGTGCAAAAACTAATTTATGGCCTCGGGAGGAGATTTATGGAAAAAAAACCAAATTACAAGCCGGTTTACGCCGAGAAAGAGTGTGATGTTTACTGCTCGACATGCAACAAAATAATCCATCTTCAGCAAGGGGACGAAATCCCTATTTGCTGCGGCAAATTGATGGAGGTCATAGACTGACCGTCTTGGCTTCAACAGCCTAACGCGTCTAAGTTTTAGGCTTTTCCCGTGGCGGGGCGGTTATTCGAACCGGCGCGGGAAATATTTTTTTAACAGCGCGAAGAGTTCTTCTTCAAATTGAGCGTTGCCCGCCGCTCCCTCGAAACTGGCGAGACTTTCCCACGCTTTTTGGGCGCTTAAGTTTTCAAGCACTATGCCCGCTCCGGCGGCATCATAACCGTCTACGATGACAAATCGTCCTAAATCCGCGTTGTCGTAAAATGATGAAACGGCTATCGTGCGGGATAGAGACAGCGTAACACTGCCCGCTTCGTTACGTGACAGGAAACGCCGCGCCTCACCGCCGGAGCCGCCTTCATCCCCTAAAAAGCGTTCTATACGGTCAAGGCGTATGTCTACTCTGGCGCAGCCAAGTTTGAGCAGATAGTTTTTATTAAGGCTGAAAGGCCGCTCGCCAAGCCATATCATATTTGCCCGTATTTTCGAGCTTACTTCGACAAGCGCTTTTTCGGACTGTTTGAGCATAACTTCGCCGCGTTTTATATATATATCCTCAAATAACGTAAAACCGGACGCTTCGCCTGTCCGCGCCGCTTGTTTTGGGGGAGCGTTCCATACTTCGATGTTTTTTATATGAGCTTCTTTTTGGGACGGCAGAAATTTTACAGCCTCTCCTGTTGATATTTCGCCGCTTACAACAGTGCCGGCATAGATGCGCCGGTCATCGTTATCGTTGCTAAAACGGTATATATCCTGCACCGGCATAGCAAAGAATAATTTTTCGTTGGAAATTAACGGCTTAAAGCTGTCCAGTATTTCAAGCACGGTCTTTCCCGTGTACCAGGGAGTTTCCGCCGCATGGCAAGTTATATTTTTTCCTTCGCGGGCGCTTACGGGGACAAAGGCTACCGGCCTTACCTGTATCTTTTCTAAATACTTTTCGTACTCCGCTTTAACGCCGTTAAAAACGCTTTCATCGTAGCCTACAAGATCCATCTTGTTTATTACTACCAGCACTTGTGTAACGCCAAGCAGTGAAAGCAGCATCCCGTGGCGTTTTGAATTTTCGGCGACACCTTCAAGCGCGTCTATTACCAGTACGGCAGCCTCGGCGCGGGAAGCGCCGCTTAGCATATTTCGTAAAAATTCGATATGACCCGGCGCGTCAATTATTATATATTCGCGGACAGGGCTCTTAAAGAATATACGGGCGCTGTCTATCGTTATCCCCTGATTCTGCTCGTCCTCCAGAGCGTCCAGTAAAAAGGCGTATTCAAAAACCCTGCCGTTTTTCTTGCAGGCGTCCCGCACGTCTTGTAGTTTACCTTCGGGCAGTGAACCGGTATCGGCAAGGAAACGCCCTATAAGCGTGCTTTTACCGTGGTCAACGTGACCGGTAATGACGATGTTCATACGTTCTTTACAGTCTTCCGTGTCCGCCATTACATATAGCCCTCTTTCCGTAATATTTCTAAAGTACCCCCGCCGTCTTTGTCTTGGGCGCGTCCTGAACGTTCCGCTATGTTGCGGAATTTTCCGCTGCTTAACTCTTCAATTATCTCGCGGGGAGTCCGCGCGTCAGAGTCCACAGGGAAAGTGCAGGGATAACAGCCCAATGAACGGTAGCGTTTACCGTCTCCTTGATTGTAGTAAATTGATATGGTAGGTATTTTTTCCCTTTCGATGTACTCCCAAATGTTGAGTTCCGTCCATTCAAGCAACGGGTGGACGCGGACGTGCGTTTTTGGAGCGAATTCCGTTTTGTATAGATTCCAAAGTTCCGGCGGCTGGGCGCTTGCGTCCCATTCGCTTTTTTCATCGCGGGCGGAGAAAACGCGCTCTTTTGAGCGGCTGCCTTCTTCATCACTGCGCGCCCCGACAATAACGGCGTTGTAAGGCTCGCCCGATTCGAGTTCCTGCCAAACATTGTGTACAGGGTCGTAAACCCGCCGCGGCGCGGAGCCGTCAAGAGTGGCGTTAAGCGCCTTTGTTTTAAGCTCCCTGCAACAGCTTACGCGGTCAAGACCATCGGGAAACGTACGCTGTTCCGCGATGGCCTTTTTGTTCTGACCAACCACAAGCCTAAGACGCAGATCTTTCGCAAGCTGGTCGCGGTAGACAATCATCTCCGGTATTTTATAGCCGGTATCTATATGTATAAGCTCGAAAGGCACATGGCCAAAAAACGCTTTTTTAGCCAGCCATAACAGTACCGTGCTGTCTTTGCCTATAGACCAGAGCATCCCTATATTTTTGAAACACTTGTAAGCCTCGCGGATGATGAAAACGCTCTGCGATTCCAGCCTATCCAAGTTTGATTGTTGCGGCGTTTTGCGCGTCCCCCTCTTTATACTTTATCATGCACCCGCATTCTCTTTGGTCCGGACTTTCCCACCACCACCTGCCCGCCCTAAGGTCTTCGCCTTCTTTTACGGGGCGCGTACACGGGGCGCAGCCTATACTCCTAAAACCCTTAGCGTAAAGCGGGTTTTGAGGAAGCCCGTGCTTGGCAATATAGGCGGAAACGTCATCCTCGCTCCAGTCAAAGAGCGGGTTTATTTTTATAAGATCGAACTGGTCATCGTATTCCAAAGGCGGAATACCGGCGCGGGTTACCGATTGGGAGGCGCGTACGCCGGTAACATAGGCGCTTTTTCCGTTAAGCGCCCTAGCCAAAGTGTTTACTTTTCGGATACGGCAACAGCGCCGGCGGGCGGCAAGGCTTTCGCGCATACCAAACTCGCCAAGCGATTCCTCAAGTTTACGCTCCTCCTCCGCATCGGGGAAGCGCCGTCCAACAGATATTCCAAAGAATTTTTCGATTACCTGATGATACTCCGCCAATTCGGGGAAGAGTTTTTTTGTATCCAAAGTAAACACCTCAAACTCTTTTAGGCCGCATTTCAGCAGCATATCCAAGGCAACGGTGTCTTCCGACTGGTAACTGTAAGCCAGAGCTATCTTACCCTTGATGAAAGAAGTAACACGGGAAAGGAATTCCTGACTTTTGCGGAATTTTTCTTCGTTGCCGTCAGACGACATAACCGCTCCTTCCCGGTAAACAGGCTTCGCGGTCATTCTTATATGAAACTGCCCGTTCATCACGCGCAGACATCCCCGTTAATTTAGATGACATAGTTACTCCAGTTTTCGTCTTTGGAATAAATTTTAGCGCCTAGGAAAGTAATAAATATAGTTTCCTGTCCTTCTTGTTTTATACTATTCCACCGTTTTTTGTCAATATCCGCTTCGATTTCCTTGCCGCCGCTTAAAGTCTTAACGTTCACGCGGACGCGGTTGCCAAGAAGCCGGTGGTCTACGATACGCGCTTCAATACCCTTGCCGTCGTCATTTGACAGGCTGATTGATACGTCGTGCGGGCGGACGAAAAAGGATACCTCGTCCGGGTGTGACCCCTCCGCGCCGCCAAGGTTGAGCGCCCCCTCGTGGTCAAGGCGGGCGTGAAACAAGTTTACGTTGCCAAGGAAGCTGTAAACAAACGGATTGGCGGGATGGTCGTACACATCCTCAGGCGAGCCGGTCTGCTCAATCATGCCCTTATTCAAGATTACGATATTGTCGGAAACTTCCAGAGCCTCCTCCTGATCGTGGGTAACAAATACGCTCGTGATGTGGATTTCATCATGAAGAAAACGCAGCCAGCGGCGCAGTTCCTGCCGTACTTTAGCGTCCAAAGCGCCGAAAGGCTCGTCCAGCAGCAGAACTTTAGGCTCCACCGCCAGGGCGCGCGCCAGCGCGACACGCTGTTTTTGACCGCCGCTCAATTCGTTGGGTAAGCGGTTGGCCAAAGATTCAAGCTGAACCATAGAAAGAAGCGAAAAAACCTTTTCGCGTATCTCCTCTTTGCTTGGGCGCAGGGCGCGGGGACGGACTTTAAGACCGAAAGCAATGTTTTCAAACACGCTCATGTGCTTAAAAAGAGCGTAATGCTGAAACACAAAACCTACCTTGCGTTCTCTTATTTGCTTCCATGTGGTATCCTCGCCAAAAAAACTTACGCTACCCGAATCCGGCGTTTCCAGCCCCGCGATTATTCTTAGCAAAGTTGTCTTTCCCGAACCGGAAGGCCCCAGCAGAGCGCTTATCTCTCCGGACGGAATAGAAAGATTGATGTTTGAAAGTGCCACAAAATCTCCAAAATTTTTATTAATGCCAGTTAATTCAATACCCATAATTTTTTCCTTTATAAAATAAAATTTTACAAGCCTGCCGGCTCGTTAAAAACTCAAACGATTCCGAATTTTCACAAAACTCAAACCGCTTCCGTTTTAGCCGCAAAAGTCAACGTTCTGTTACGCCGTCAACCGGGGTTTGCGGAACGCAAACGGGTTTGCATTTTGCAAACCCCCGCAAACTCAAACCGCTTTTAGCGGTTTGAGTCGCGCAAGGGATAGAAGCGGTATGAAAACGCGTTAGCGTTTTCATAAGAGCGGATAGCCCGGTTTTCCCCAATCGAAGCGGGACGCTTCGATTGGGGAAAATGCGCCCAAAATAAAAAAAGCGCCGTTAAACCAAAGCGCGTTTACGCTGTTCGGCAATGATATGCTCGATTATTGTTTTCGCGAACAATGTTATCAGCGCAAGAATCGTAAGCAGTGAAGCCACCGCAAACGCCGCCCCAAACATATATTCGCCGTACAATATGTCGATATACAGCGGCATCGTTGTAGTTACTCCGCGAATCGAACCCGACACAACGGCCACCGCGCCGAACTCGCCCATTGCGCGGGCGTTAGTCAGGATTATGCCGTAAAGCAATCCCCATTTGATGTTTGGCAGGGTCACCTTAAAGAATATCTGCCACCCGCGCGCGCCCAGCGTCATCGCGGCTTCCTCGTCGTCGCGTCCAAGTTCCTGCATCAGCGGGATAAGTTCCCGCGCCACGAACGGGAAGGTTACAAACGCGGTTGCGATTATAATTCCCGGGACGGCAAACACGATTTTGATGTTATGTTCGATGAGCCACGAGCCAAACCATCCAAAAGAGCCGAACAGGAATATGAACAGCAAGCCCGCTATGACCGGAGATATGGCAAACGGCACTTCAATCAGCGTAATCAAGACGTGTTTAAACCTAAAACTGAATTTAGTTATGGCCCACGCCATCAATACGCCAAAAAAAGTGTTCACCGGCACGCAGATAAGCGCCGTCAAAAGTGTAAGTTTTATAGACGCGAGCACGTCCGGCTCGGCCATCGCGTAAAAATATGTTTTTATTCCATTGCTAAACGCCTCACGAAAAATCGTTATCAGCGGAATAAAAACAAAAACGGAAATAAACACCAGCATAAAAACAATTAATGCCGGTTTAATCCAGCGCGGTTCACGCGGATCTATTTGCTTTTTCATTTAAGCGCCTCGGTAAAATTAAATTGAGTTGTTCGGAAACTTCAGTTTTCGCAAGCCAAACCACGCTTGGCCGCCAAGCACGGCTTGGCCAAGTTCCGCTTAAAAAACGACTTGGGCGGCAAGCAATCAGGTTGGCGAACAAGTCCGGTTTGTCCGGCAAACGGCCTGCCGTCCCGGTTTTGCCGGTAATGTACGGGTTTAAGCCGGACGCGCCGCGGCGCGTCCGCTTCGCTATGGGAAACTTCATTTTGCCCGCCCCTTTTTCATGAAATTTTGCAGTAAGTTGATGCAGAGCAGCATGATGAAAGCGCAGACCAGCAGGCTTACACCGATAGCGCTCGCGCCCTCGTAGTTAAACTGCAAAAGTTGCTTGACGATAAGAAGCGGGACTATCTCGCTTTCGTAAGGCATATTGCTGGAAATAAAGATGATGGAACCGTACTCCCCCAGCCCCCGCGCAAATGCCAGCGCGAAACCGGTAACCAGCGCGGGAAACAGCGAGGGAAAAATTACCCGCGCAAAAATCTGGTAGTAGTTAGCGCCCAAACTGCTCGCGGCTTCTTCAAGTTCCTTGTTCAACTCTTCGATAACAGGCTGGACGGTTCGCACGACAAACGGAAAGCCTATGAATATCAACGCGACAACGATTCCGCCCCTTGAATACGCTATGCTTATCCCGAATTTTTCAAGGAAAGCGCCTATTATCCCGTTTGACGAAAAAATCACGGCCAGCGAAATGCCGGCGACCGCCGTTGGTATGGCAAACGGCAGGTCGATAAGCGCGTCTATGATTTTCTTGCCCCAAAAACGGTAGCGGGTTAAAACCCACGCTATAATCAAACCGGCAAAAAAATTAAAAAAGGCCGCCAAGAAAGACGAAACGAATGAAACCTTGAACGCTGCCGCCGTCCGCTCGTTGAATACTATATCCAAAAACTCAGGAAAAGAAATTTTTGCGGCGTATAAAACCAGAGCGCTCAACGGAATAAAAATAAGAAGCGTCATATAAGTTAAAGAAAGCCCTAAAGTAAGGCCAAAACCGGGCAGTTGCGCGCGGTTTTTTTTCCGGAACGGCAGCTTCATCAGCGCCCCCTCCCTTTATTGTTTTTAAGCTCGTTCATAATTTGGTCAAATTCGCCGCCGTCTCCAAAATAAAGCGGTTGAGCCTTTTTCCAGCCGCCAAACGCGCCGTCAATCGTGATGAGTTTAAGTGTAGGAAACTGCGAAGCGTACTCGCGGGCTACTTCCGGGTCACGCGGGCGGTAATAGTGCTTTGCGGCGATACGCTGTCCGTCTTTGGAGTAAAGGTATTCAAGGTAATCCTTTGCCACCGTCTCCGTACCCCGCCGTTTAACCACCGCGTCAACCCACGCCACAGTCGGCTCCGCGAGAATACTAATAGAAGGAACTACGATTTCAAATTTATTCTTGCCCAACTCGTTTATAGAAAGGAAGGCCTCGTTTTCCCATGCCAAAAGAACGTCCCCCAGACCGCGCTGAACAAACGTATTCGTGGCCCCCCGCGCCCCGGAATCGAGAACCGGCACGTTGGCAAAAAGTTTTTTAACAAAATCCCTCGCGCCGGCCTCGCTCTTGTAGGTTTCAAAGCCGTACCCCCAAGCCGCAAGGTAGTTCCAGCGGGCGCCGCCCGATGTTTTTGGGTCCGGAGTGATAATTTTCACGTCACTGCGTATCAAATCGTTCCAGTCGCGTATCTTTTTGGGATTCCCCGCCCGTACAAGAAATACAATAGTTGACGTGTAAGGGGCGCTGTTATCCGGCAGCCTGCTCTGCCAGTCGGGCGCGATAGTGTGAGCCTTGTTCACAATCTCGTCAATGTCGTACGCAAGCGCCAAAGTTACAACATCAGCCTCCAGCCCCTCAATAACCGCGCGCGCCTGCCCTCCCGAACCGGCATGGGACTGCCTTATCGTAACGTTGTTGCCGGTGCGCTCTTTGTAATACCGTGAAAAAACCTCGTTAAAATCACGGTAAAGCTCCCTTGTCGGGTCGTAAGACACGTTAAGCAGCGAAAAATCCGCCGCCCGCAATAATTCCGTTGAAAACAGCGCTAAAACAAGCAGCAACAGCCCCCGCGCCCCCGCCATTTGCGTTAAAATTTTTGTAAACGCAATTTTCATAAATGACTTGTTCATAAAGTCTCCTTGTAAACCCCGAAATTCGCCGGAGTTATTTCCTAGTAATATGATATGAATTATAGTATATATCGGCGATTTTTTTGTCAACCCACCCGCCAGCGGGGCGGCCAGCCGCTTCCTTCCTTTGCGTTCAACAAGAAAAGGGCCTTAGCTAACGGGGAATACGCTTAATTTTGTTAATCAAAATTTGGGCGCATCGCCGCTACGCGGCGACCGGGCTATCCGCTCTTATGAAAACGCAAGCGTTTTCATACCGCTTCTATCCCTTGCGCGGCTCAACGCGCAAGCGCGTTGAGCTTTCTGAGTTTGCGCGGAGCGCAAACTCAAAGTAGTTAAAATGAAAGCGGTTTGATTTTTCGAGGTGGTTCATTCGCAGTGGGGTCTAATACCCATATGCGTTTACTTAGGGACGAGTAACCTGTAAAGCGGGTACGGCCCGCTAAACGAATTATAGCGAAAATACAGGCAAACAACATTTTTTGCTTACCAACTTTTGCGGGGAAGCGCAAAACTACAATACCGCTACCGGTATTAGCAGCTCCGGCTTCGGCGGCAGGCCACGGCGTAATATGCGTAGCCGCGCCGCCCGCCTCTGATACCAGTGTATCAACGCTGAACCGGTGGACAGCGGTATGGGCGATAGCCGCGTCAGCCAGAGGCTGACGCGGCTATCGCCGACTTTCACTTTTGGTTTCGCTTAATCAGAACTTGTAGCCGACGGCCAGTTTTGCGGTCAAACCGTGTCCTAGCAGTGTTTTTGAATCAACGTCCGTGCTTGCGACATCCATTTCGGTAAACATCGAGTCAAAACTATCTTTTGCATCTTTTTCAGCCTTGCTTGCCAGCCGAAAACCATATAAGGCCTCTAACCGCAGGTAAACTCTTTGCGTTAGCGCGACATCCCCGCCAACGCCAAACTTGAACCATAACGCGCTGAAATCGCCCGGGCTGTCCTTGCCGTCCATGTTTTTATACTCATTGCCATCTTCATCTTTTGCGGAAAAACAAACGTCATACTCAATACCTAAAAGCGGGAATACCGAAAATTTTTGATTTACCGCGAAAGGGTATTTACCAAGCAAACCAATGTTGAAATACCCAAATGATATATCATAGCTACTGTTAGAGTTGCTTTCGCCGTTGACGGTGAATTCATACTTAGCTTTCCCGCTACCGCCATAAATACCAAGCGTCAGTTCCGCGTACTTCGCGTCAAAAAAAACGTAACCGCCGCCGCCAAAGTAGGGCATTTCCGTTTTCATTGTCGCCGACTGCCCCTCCGCGCTTGCCGTGCTTTCAGCGCCGCCGCCGAAATCGCCGCCGATAAACCCGCCCGCTCCCGCGCTAAACACGCTGTCTACGGCTGAGGATTCCGCCTCTTCCTGCGCGGCAAGAGGGAACGTGAAAAAAGCCGCCAAAACCAATATATAAGTAACCTTTTTTGCCATAATTTTCTCCTTGTGGCAATAATTTTTGGTGCCGTTTTGAGGCACCGTTTGTATAGCAAAATTCCGCGTAACACGCGAAATGAACGCCTAAAACAGAGAGAATAAGAGCCGTATCACAGGCGCTGGTAAAAGTAATTTTTGTGAAAGCGGAATACCGCTAAAAGGAAAGAGAGAACCAAAAAATCTATAATGAAACCTCTTTTTAGAGCCGGTTTGCCGTTACGCCATTGTGGGGGGGGGGGGGTAGTGATAAATTAGCCTTAACGTTGACACAA
>JAITDS010000238.1 GCA_031282435.1 Spirochaetaceae bacterium | reverse complement strand
CGCCGGCATGGACGACGCGGACAGGGCCGCCGTGCGCGAACTGCGGGACAGCGTGATATCAAAGATAGAGGAGTTTGACAGCGATAAGGCGTGCGCCCAGGCCATTTATGACGCGGCGGCTCGTCTCGGCATTGATGGCAAGACTCTCTTTCGCGCCGCCTATATCGCGCTCATCGGCAAAGAGCAGGGGCCGCGCCTAGCGTCTTTTCTGCGAACGGTAGACAAAGACCGCCTACTCGCTATACTTTTGTTGTATTAGTAAGGGAGTATTCTGATGACAATTCTTGTTGTCGACGATTCAAAAATCATGAGGAATATAGTTAAGAACCATTTTAGTGAGCTTGGCTATAAGTGCGATTACATTGAAGCGGACAACGGCATGACTGCCTTGCAGCTTTTGGTATCACATTCCGTTCATCTTGTTTTGCTTGACTGGAATATGCCCCAGCTTTCCGGGATAGAGTTCCTTAAAAAGGTGCGCTCAATGCCGCGGTATGATACGCTGCCGATAGTCATGGTGACAAGCGAGGCTGCCCGTTACAGCGTTGTCGAGGCCCTCAAATGCGGCGCGACCGACTATATTATAAAGCCAATAAACGAAAGAAATTTCAGGGAAAAAATTTCAAAAATTGATTTTTCAAAAGTTGGGAAAAAGAAATAGAGTTGATTGTGGTAATGGAGGCGCGTGTTTTATGGACAGATATATACAGCCGTTTATCGACGTAAGTAAAAATGTATTCAAAGAGCTTTTAAAGATTGATATTGAAGCGGGACGCCCCTATTTTTCTGACAGAGATTCTTATCCAAAATGGGATATTTCCGGCGTAATCGGGCTTACGGGCGAAGTAAGCGGCGCTGTTGTCATTTCCATGAAGAAAGATCTCGCGGTATGGATTACTCAAATTTTGACAAGCAAAGAACATCAAGATTTTGATGACGAGGTAGTAGATAGCGTGGGGGAGGTCATAAATATAATAGCGGGGAACGTTAAGCATGACCTGGAAGACTCATTCAGGATTATAATTTCGCTTCCAACAGTCGTGAGCGGGGATAATCACACTATACAATGGCCGCAGGTAAACGCGCGCATAATTTGCATTCCTTTCAAAATTTTTAATGATAAGAATTTTTTTCTTTCTGTCGCCATAGAAGTATTGAACAGTATTGAGCATGTTTGATTTTAAATACCGAAAGATTGGCGGCGGCGACAGGAAGGCCGGTGGCGAAATATCCGAGCCAAAAAACATGGATAAATACCGCCTTGTCCTTAATATCGCGCTAATATCCGCTTCCAGCCTGATGCTTGCCTATATACAGATGAGTTTTATCCTTAAAATCCCCATAAATCCGGTTCATGAAATCTGTATGATTCTGTCGATTGTATTTATAACCGGAATTGCCGTTTTAAGAACAAGGCTGTCGTTTTTTTTCCCCTCGATTATTCCGATAATTCTTTTGACGGTAAACTGCGTCAGCTTTTTACAACTGGGATTCGGTGACGGTTTTTCAGGGCTCTGGATTTTTGTGGTTCCGCCGCTGACGTACTTTACAGCCGGCAGAAAACCCGGATTTGTGGTTTCGCTCGCTGTTTTTGTGATATTTTTGATATTCTGGCGGTTTCCTCGCCTGTCCATTTATTATTATTCACTGATAAAAGGCTCCTATATCACCATAATTTATCTTTTGCTGTTTATCATGGCCCATATATACGAAGTCGCGCGCGTTTCAAAAGAAGAAAGCCTTAAAAAACTTAACGCTTTGCTTAAAAGCGAGCGGGATGAATTCACCGTGATGAGAAACAGTCTTAAAACCGGACTGTTTCTGATGAACAAGGATCTGCTAATTCAGGACAACTACTCCCCGTTGATGGAAAGCATGTTTGGCATATCCGGCCTGAGCGGAAAAAAATTTACGGATCTGCTGACTTCTTCGCTTACAAGCGCGGAAGTTTCTACAATAGCTGATTATTTTGATATGGTGCGCGAGCGCCGTTTTGACGCTGATATGCTTGAAGACATAAACCCGCTCCAGGAATTAAAATACAAACGCGCCGAAGACGGCCAGGTAAAAATACTGCGCTGTACTTTTACTCCGATAGACCGGATTTCCGGCGAGAGGGTAATTATGGGTAATATCGAGGATATTACAGCCAAGGTCGAGATGCAAAAGCGGCTCCAGCAGGAGCAGACTTTGCGGCAGGAACAAATGAATAATTTATTTGAGATGCTTCATGTAGACCCGGTTGTTTTTAACGATTTTCTTGAAGATACGGAGTACGAATTTGAAGCTATAAACGATATTTTGAAAAACTCAAACATATCTTCAAAAGAGGCTCTTACGGCTATTTATCAGTCGTTTCACGCGATAAAAGCCAACTCAATAATAATAGGCCTCAATGGTTACGGCAACAAGGTACATGATATCGAAACATATATCAGGGATTTACTGGCAAAGCCGGATGTTACGTTTGACGATATGCTCAATCTGACCGTTCGCATTGAAAGCATAATGAAGAATAATGACCGTTTTAAAGAGGGCATTGAAAAAATAAAGTCGTTCAACGCGGACAAGACAAAAAAAGGGGCCGCCGATATTTTGTCTGAAATATTAAAACGCACGGTCTACCGTACCGCGGGCGACATCGGTAAAAAGGTAATGCTGGATTCGAGCGGCATAGACGCTGAGGCGCTGGAAAACGCGCCGCGCCGCGTAGTCAAGGAAGCGCTTCTGCAGCTTGTGCGTAACGCCGTATTCCACGGCATAGAGACCCCTGAAGTACGCGCTAAAATTGGGAAAAAAGAATACGGCGTGATTAAAATTTCTCTGAAGCGTGAAGGTGATACAATACATATACAGATCCAGGATGACGGGAAGGGGCTTGATTTTGAAAAGATAAAAGAACGCGCCCAGAAAATGCATATAATAAAAAACAATGAA
>JAITDS010000226.1 GCA_031282435.1 Spirochaetaceae bacterium | reverse complement strand
CGGACATCCTCGCTTCCGCAAAACGGGCATTTTAATGCTACTGATACCATAAATTCCCACTCCTTAAAGTTTTACGTATATTATGTCCGCATTTACAATAATAAGTCCAGAACATTACCCTAGTTCTTCCGGCTTTATCCGTTTAAACACCCGGAAAAACGTGCTCTCATCGGGTATCCCGTTGGGCAGTCCCGGAAACTTTCTTAATTCCTCTTCCCGTTCCCGCCCAAAGGCTTCCATGTCTTAGAAATCCTCTCCGTCACATACCGGCGTTGCCAGTCCGATAACCGGAACAGCTTCCAAATTATGCCGCGGATTTCCCCGTTGTCGCCGGGGGTCTGTTACCCTTTCCAGCTTTTCTTTTAGTTTCCCTATGCCCATACTTATTCCTTCGGAATATCCCCTTTTCTCCTTCATCACGGTAAAAAAGTAAATGCAGAAGCCCTGAGTAGCCTGCGGGCGGGCAGCAATTTAAACATTACAACAATTTTTTTAATTCGGGCGCATTTCCGGCGCTTCGCGCCGGAAACCGGGCTTTTCGGGGCTCCGCTATCGCTCCGGCCACGCCGCCCCCGCAGGGGGCGCCCCCTGCGGGGCTTCGTGTATGCCCGCCGCTACAATCCTGTTGCGCGAAGCGGGGGGGGGGGGGGCTAATGCGGCGTTTTTTCTATCAGCCTTCCCTCCCTCAAATAAAATAAATAAGCCCTTGCTTTTTTTGAAAAAAGATTTTCAACAGCATACAAATAAGCGTCAAGCTGCTCATAATGTTTTTCAGGATGTATAAACTTATCTGTCTTATAATCAACAATATACATCTCGTTTTCAAATTCAAACAGTAAATCTATTACGCCGGATATATACGTTTTTTTATCGTCTTTTTCATGCAAACTTAAAAACGGATATTCCGTTTTTCTAAAAGAGGCGCGTAAACTTTTTTTACCCGTATCGCTGTCAAAAAAAACAGAAGCGTAGCGTTTTACAAGTTTTTCCACCTCGCTGTTTTCGGGAACGTCTTTCAATACCCCGCCGTTGTTAAAACCCTCCTCAATTACGCGATGCGTAAGCGAGCCGAATTCCGCGGGAGTAATCCCGGGATACCCTAAAAAACCACCGTCGTCTTTAATTCCCGGCGCGGCTTCCGATTCTTCGCGGCCGTAAATATGCATACGGCTTGCCTGTTTTCTTACAATAAAAATTTCAGGTTTTTTTGTTTCTTCCGCAAGCGCGTACAGTCGCGCGGCGGCGCGAATTTTTTCACCAATTAAATTTGTTTTTCCGCCCGCGCCGCTTTCAGCCTTGTTGTATAACGCGGCGGCGGCGCGAATTTCCGCCCTTGTTCTTGCCTGTATTTCTTCCGTTGAAAAAAAACCGCCTTCACTCTTTTCTAATACAGGCGTTAAAATATCCAAAAAACTTTTTACGCCTGTGTTTTTCGTGTTTTTAATTCCGGTCAGAATGAGCGTATCCTCCGCCCGCGTCATAGCGACATACAAAAGACGGCGCGACTCCGCCTCTTCTTTTGCTTTTTCAATTTCACGAGTCAGCTCAAAAAAGTAATTTCCCTTACCGTCCGCCGGAAAGTTTTCAGGCGGGTTTAGATTGAGCGATACGCCCCATTCACGGCTGTACGCCGCAAGCCCGTCATTTTTTATATTTTGCCCGTGAGAGCCGCAGCCGTAAATAAACACAATCGGGAACTCCAACCCCTTGCTTTTATGTATCGTAATGATTCTGACCCACTGCTTTCTTTCGAGCGGCAAATCAAAATCCTGTAATTTTTCTTTTTTTAACGAGGCGGCATTTAAATAATCTATAAAATCCGCAAGCGTTTTTCCCCGCGAGTCATTGATACGCGCCAATTCAAACAAATAATCGTATACCTCGTTGTAAACTTGAGCTTCCCGCGTACAAAGCGTTTCGTAACGGTAAGCGTATTCATACCATAACCTTGTAATAATATCCGCGCACGTCAAGTTCTGTTCGCGTATTCCGGCCAGCAATTTGTAGTAAACGCCCCCCGCCCTTCTATAAAGCTCCCTGTCGGTTTCCGGCAAACAACGTTCAATATTTGCGTCAAACGGCGCTCCTGAAAATTTGAGCATACAAAACGCAAGCGTTATATCGCTTAAACGGGCAAACGGCGAGCGCAGTACGGCGGCGTATGCGTTTTTATCTTTTGGATAAACCAGCAGACGCAAAAAATTATATATGTCATTCGCGGGCGCGTCGATAAAAAGCCCCGCGCAGTTTTCAGAATTGTACGGAACGCCAAAAGCGCGAAACTGTTTTTCAAGATTATGCTGATGACTCACACTGCGTTCCAATACGGCAAAATCATTGTAAGCGCACGGACGACTGCCGCCGCCTTCCTTATCCCTTATTAGATAAAGCCCGTCAACCATTTGCCTTATTTTTTCCGCGATAAATGCCGCCTCAATATCCTCCGCGCTACATTCCGCGTTTTCGCTTAAATCATTCTTGTCAAACAGACATACCCGAACCCGTTCCTTATACGCCGAACCGTCGGCATTAAGCGGTTCAGCCGCGTCAAGAGGCTCATATTCAGCCTCAAAGTCCGCCGCCTCGCCGTCTTTACTAAAAAAAACTTCACTGAATATCAAATTAAACGCCCGTATAAGGTGAGCGCCTGAGCGGTAATTTATTTTTAATCTGATATTTTTTTCGATAGCCCCGCTTAATTTTTTAAAAACCGATACGTCCGCCCCGCGAAAACGGTATATTGATTGTTTTTGGTCCCCCACAAAAAATATATTTCCCTTGCCAAGCAAAAATAACAATTCACGCTGCAATTCATTATTATCCTGAAACTCATCAATCATTATCGCTTTTATTTTTTCTTTGTATATATTTCGTATGTCAGACTCGTTTTTTAATATAGTCAGCGCCATTTCTGCCACATCGTTAAAAGTCATCATTCCGGCTATTCTTTTTTGCTTGTTAAAATTTTCCTGAAATTTATCCAACAGCAAAAAAATATCGTGTATAACGCCGAACTGTATTATCATCCCCGCTATTTTAATAATACGCGGATATACATTATCCTTAAAATTATCATGAACCTCGCGAATCATCTCCATTCCGCCGGTTTTTCCCGCTTTCCGCAGACTGTTGATTTCTTTAAGCCCTTCTATAAACCGGTAAAATGAATTTTCCACACCGGAATTATCCGCTGGATTCCGTGCGGAATTATCCGCGGAATTCCGCACGGAACCCGGCGTTAAAAACAGCGTTTCTATAGCAGGCGGAGCAATATCTCTTAATTCATTAAAAACCGCAAAAAAATTTTTATACGTCGCGGTCCCGGTGTTTTTAACAAACGGCAGTTCACTTTTTATAAGCCCCGCCATTTCCTCAACCCGCGCCGAATAAAAACGCCATTTTCCAATTAATTCCGCCTTTTGTTTTTTTAGATAATCATCAAACGGGAGGGGATTTGTTATAGAACCATAGCTTGTAACAATTTCCGCAAAAAGATTTTCGGCTATATCCAGTATCTTGTTGTCCGCAATCAGCGCCGTTATTCCCGGATTCTCACGGTTGTCCAATACAAAAGAAAGAGCGCTCTCTTTCGCCATACCGTAAACCGCCGCCGGGTCAGTAATAAAATCATTTTTTATTCCGTAACGCGCGGAAGCAAGAGAACAAATTTCGGCGCAGAAAGAATCAAGCGTCTGTATCTTTGCTTTATAAAAATCCCGCGCCGCATCCTGCGCCGCGGCGTCTTTTTCACCGGAAAGCAGTTTATAGATGCGGCTGTACATTTCGTTTGTGGCCTTATTCGTAAATGTAAGTGTTAGAATTTCATCAACTTTACAACCTTTTTCAATTACAAGGTACGCGAAACGCGAGCTTAAAACCTTTGTCTTACCCGACCCCGCCCCCGCGGTTACGACAACATTGGAAGAAGTTTTTACCGCTTCAAGCTGTTCATCGTTCAAGCCGCCAAGTATTTTTTCAAGCGCCATAATCTTTTCCTTTTTTCGTTTTCTTACGCGGTGCGCGGACTAATTAACGAAAAAGTCGTGCGGCATATTTTTTTGTAAATACATTCCGCGCAAACTACAAACGCGACGTCTTTTTTTCTAAAATCAAGCGTCTCTATCTTTTTATGATAATCCTCAAGATATGATTCAAGCCCTTCCATAGTTTGCTGGTATGCGTCTCTGCCGCCCGCGTCCAGTATTTTCACAGCCTCATGTTTAACAATGCTCAAAAACACCGCCTCGTCTGCGGGAATACCATGCGTTTCTTCATACAATTTGACGTATACCGGAATCTGAAAATCAGCAATCTTGCCGTTATCCGTCAAAACACAGTCTTTTTTAGCGGGAGTTTTACCGGTTTTATAGTCAAAAATGCACGGCGCGTCTTCGGGCGAAAACGACACCTTGTCTAAACGCCCCTTTAGAATAAAATCCGCGTACTCTATTTTTTTTTCCGCTTCAAGTTCCAAAATTGAATATCCGTTAAATTTTTTCGCTTCAAGTTCCAGCAGTTCCGATATATGCCGTTGAATACCCTTTATCATTGAGTTGATTAACGGAGCGCAGAGCGGGCCGCGAAAGGCTTTGTATTCCGATGCGGCTTGTATGGTGTAAATCTCCGCCCAAGACTTGTATTTTTCAATGTTTGAGGCGGAAAAAACAACGTCTTCATTTTTTATCCTGTCAAAAAGATTGAACAAAATATCATGAAAAAGCATCCCTTTT
>JAITDS010000186.1 GCA_031282435.1 Spirochaetaceae bacterium | reverse complement strand
CGAGGTATCTTGTAGGCGTTGAAATTATTTACGTGGCTCGATCGGGTAAGGAAATTATTTAACTGTGGGGTCTAATACCATTTTTTATTTGGCGTTGCCAGCTCGAACCGCCCTAAAGGGCGGGGTATTAGACCCCACTGCGAATAAAATAGAAAATGCAAAAGTTAAGCTAGATGAAGCAATAAGCCTATATAATAGCGGCATTAAAGTTGGACATTTGGTATTTACAACAGAAATTCATAAATAGGAGAACTTATCTTAGGCGATGAAACCGTTTATTGAAAAGTTAATGGACCCGTTTTTAGTGATACTATTCAGCTTTATCTGGACATCGGCATTTATTGCCGGCGCTTTTAGCATACCTTATTTAGGGCCATATTTTACGCTTTTAGTTCGTTTCGCGTTGAGCGCCGTGTTATTATTTTTAATGGCTCTCATTTCTAAATCATATTTGTTCGATTTAACAACCGTTAAAACCGGGTTGATTATGGGTTTATTTAACAATGTGATATATTTGAGTTGTTCTTTTGCCGCATTACAGTATATCAGTCCGTCATGGGTTACTATAATTGTCAGCTGTTCGCCATTCATTACCGCAATTTTTGCCCCGATTCTTCGATTAGAGAAATTTTCAGTAAAAAAAATTTGCGCCGTGTTTATAGGTTTTTTCGGCGTTTATATAATCATTGGCAGAAACCTAACAAACGCAAATTATATAGGCATCATGTTAGCCGCGATAGGAGCCGTTTCATTTGTAGCGGGGACATTATATTTTAAGTATAAGGGTACGGAACAATCAGGGCTTGCGTTGAATTTTTGGCAGTCAATTATCGGGACTGTAATGCTTATACCCTTATCGGTATTGTTATATCCAAAAAACGGCATTGCATTTTCAATCCTTTCCGGATTTGCCGTTTTATACCTTGTTGTTGTTGTTACCATAGCAGGTATGCTGCTTTGGTTCTATCTGATAAAAAAGAACGGCGCGGCAACGGCAAGCATATACCACCTTATAAATCCTTTTTTTGGTGTTCTGTTGGCCCATATTTTTTTCGGGGCAAAAATAACGCCGATGGACTGTATTGGTTTAGTTATCATTGCGGGGGCAATCATCCTTGGCCGGAAGCCTGCTGCGCTTCGCGCATAATGTAAAACAAAAGTGGAAAGACGTGCCCCCCCCCCCCCTTATTTTTTGCGCGATACGTCTTGGTTCTTAATTAGAGTTGTTCGGAAACCTCAAGTTTCCGCAAGCCGAGCATGGCTTGGCTAACTTCCGCTTAAAACCGCAAAACGCCACGCATTTTGCAAAGACTTGGGCTACAAGCAACCGGGTTGGCGAACAAGTCTATTATAAATACTGCTCCCGCGCAAAACCGTTCGGTGAACTGTTTTGTCGTCCGGCGCTGAAATCGCCGGTTCGTAAAATCAAAACCGCGTACGCGGTTTTGATTAGCGCAAGGGATAGAAGCGGAATTAAACAGGACGGCGTTTTACGCCGTCCTGTTTAATTGGAGCGGATAGCCCGGTTTCCAGCGCGAAAGCGCTGGAAATGCGCCCAAATTTTGATTGTCATAATTCCGGCATAGCGGCGAAATTGCGGCCTAAAATCAACTGCTCTGCGAGGCTAAAAGCACTAATCCAAGGACAAACAACAGAAAAGCGGTGGCAAAACTGAGCAGAAGCGCCGCGGTAAAACCTAATGAAAGTAGCGTAAAAATACCTGCCATATTTACAACTTCGCGTAATACATTTATCAGTCTGCTCAATACGATCGGCAGAGCTATAAACATTGGTAGTAGCATCGAAGACGAGTGTTTTTTCCCGCGTAGATTCCAGCCTATGGTCAGCGAAAAAATAATCATCGGAAGAAACAGCAGCGACTCGGAGATGATATAGATAATCTCCGCCTGATAAACTTCAGGTATGTAGCCATAAGAACCAAGACGACTGGCAAGCGACCAAATATCACGGATAAAAAAGCCGTCAAGATTTCTCCCGGCTATTGAGGCCGACAAAAAGTCTTCATAATCTATCGCAAGCATTATTTGAGTATTCGGCACGTCCGGCGGCGGCGTTCCTTCCCATGACGGTCCCCAGCGAATATCCTCACTGTCGCGCCCCCACGCTTGTAGGTAGATGACGGTAAATTGTTCATCTCCTATATAAACCGGCAGGAATTTAACGTACGGGGCGCTCACCCTGTACAAAGGATTGGCATTCGAATCAAAGGCGGCTATCTCCAGTCCTTTCCCGTAACTATAGTCGGCATTGCTGGAAAGTGAGGCAAGGCGCATTACTAAACGTCCCTGTGTTTCAAACAGCGGCAATGAAAAAAACGGACTGCTAAGTTCCGCGCCAAGCTGTTCATCCATCTCGTCAATAAAAAACGCTGCGCCGCCGAGTCCTTCGGCGCTTACCGCAAAGAATTTCTTGACGTCCGGGTCGTCAGGAATATCGCTCATCAAGCCGCGAAAAATATAATAGGCGTGAACCCAGTCTCCGCTGTTGATTGCCTCATAACCGTCCCGTTTCCGCTGGTATATAGCGTAGCGTTCACGCTCGTCCGCGTCCGGCTCAAGGCTTTCTATCGCGTTCCACGCCGCGCCGGCCAAACGGTTTGCCCTTGCGGCCTCGTTGCTGCCTTCTTTAGAGAGTCGTCCGGCAATTACCGCGAGACGGTGGGCGTCGTAAAAACGCTCCTCTTTTAAAGCGGTTTCCGTTAGATTAAGGGCCGTCTGCGCGTCTACAGGTTCTCCCGGTACGTTTAGAATTAAATTTCTTGACGGCGTGGGGCCGCGGCTGTACATAATGCGGGTAAGCGCGCTGCCGATATACTCCCTCAAACCGTCAAGCTCAGGATCCCCCGGCCAAATATTTTCGCAAAACGCCAAAAAACGGGAAGCCTCCGTCCAATCATCTCTGTAGGCATAAAAAGCGGTTTTTTCTTTCGCTTCTGTAAAAAGCATTGAAGTTGTTCTAATATCAACCTGATAATCGGCAGCCAAAGGTCGAATCAGCAGGAATAACAGGCTGTAAACTATGGACGCGGCTACCGCGATTATAAGTTGCGGCCGCAGGAGTTTGAAAAATTCGGGAGAAAAACGTGTGAATTGCGCATTTTTTTGATGCGGCGCACGGCGGAACGGCATTAACTGCGCGCTTATAAAAAGCGCGGGAAAAAACGAGATAAAGTCAAGAATACCGCGTGTAAGACTGTTTTTTATGCGAAAAACACTTAATACAGGAGAGTCTGACCCCAACATGGAGCCGGCGGACAATTCGTCGTCATACAAAGAAAAATCCGGAAAAATCAGCCGGAAAATTAGTATGACAATTAAAGCGGCAATCGGGTAGACTATGCATATAAACGCAGGCGAACTTATATCAATTTTACGCCCAAACTGTTTAGGCATGGCTTCTCCTAAAACGCCGGTTTTGAAATTCCGGCGCATTAACCGTGCTTTCCGAGGCTAGGGAGGCGGTTCGTATGCCGCGCTAATGTCTCACGAGGCAGCTTATTCGCAGTGGGGTCTAATACCCCGCCCTTTAGGGCGGTTCGAATTGGCAACGCCAAATAAAAAATGGTATTAGACGGGTTTGCGCCGCAACCCTCCACAGTTAAATAATTTCCTTGCCCGATCGAACCACGTAAATAAATTCAACGCCTACAAGATACCTCGTCGCAAACGCCGGTCTTCGACCTTAGGCGCGCTTGCCGCGAGGTGGTTCATTATAAACCGGAAAAGCCATGCCCAAAACTACAGAAGCAAAAATCTAAATCTTCAGTCAGTCGTAGGCTTTTCGGCCATTCCGCATTTAATCCGCTCTAAGCGCCGCAAGAGGAATAGGGTTAGGCTTTTGGTTTTCACCTTCAATCTTAGAAAATTCTTCAAGCAGAGCGCGTCCCTTCGCCGAAAGTTTGGCCGGAATCTGCACCATCAATTTGATATAAAAGTCCCCGCGTTTGCCCGCTACGGGAACGCCTTCCTCGCGTAGCCGCAATAACTTTCCGTTTTGACTGCCCGGCGGGATTTTTACCTTAAGGGTTTTTTCATCAAGGGTTGTTACCTGCAAATCGCCGCCAAGCGCCGCCTGTGTTATAGAAACAGGCACGGCGCAATATAAGTTAGCCCCGCTCCGTTCAAAAAATTCATGGGGTTTTACACGAATAAACACATAAAGATCGCCGCAAGCGCCGCCGTTTGGTCCCGCGTCTCCCTGTGATCGTATAACCATGCGCCTTCCGTTTTCCACACCCGGCGGTATTGTTATCATAATCTTTTGACGCTTTTTTACCGTTCCGGCCCCGTTACATTCTTTGCAAGGATGCTCAATCACATAGCCTTCGCCCCCGCAGGTATGGCAAGTTGACGCAAGAGAGAAAAAACCGGCGCTCTGCCGAATTTGTCCCGCGCCGTTGCAAGTGGGGCAAATCTTTTTCCCTGAACCACTTTCCGCGCCGCTGCCTTTGCAGACAGGACAAGTTTCCTGACGTGAGTAGGCTATCTCAACCTTTGTTCCAAAAACCGCGTCTTTAAATGGAATTTCAAGATCATAACGAAGGTTTGCGCCCGGCCGGGGACCGGCAGCGCGTTCCCTGCTACGGCCTGCGCCGCCGCCCATGCCGCCGCCAAATATGTTGCCTAAAAAGTCAGAAATATCACCGCCAAATATGTCCTCAAAATCCTTAAAATTGCTATAATCATGCTGTACGCCGCCCATGCCGTCCACGCCGGCAAAACCTAATTGATCGTAGGCCGCTCTTTTCTTGTCATCAGAAAGAACCTCGTAAGCTTCTGTAGCTTCTTTAAATTTTTCTTCCGCTTCTTTATTTCCGGGATTTTTGTCCGGATGATACTGAATAGCGAGCTTGCGGTACGCTTTTTTAATATCTTCTTTTGACGTGCCTTTTTGTATACCAAGCACCTCGTAATAGTCTCTTTTTGCCATAAATAATCCTGATAATTATAGTCCGCGCTTTAAATTATATACCCGTCATTTAAGAGCAATATAAATCTGCGGCCTCTTCATTAGAGTTGTTCAAAAACTTTAGTTTTTGCAAGCCAAGCATGGCCAACAACCGCTAAAAACTTATTCGACAACCAACCGGGTTATTGAATAAGTCCATTATTATTTGCCAGCAGGGTCTAATAAACTCCCCCGCCGGCAGATTTTGCGCGTAACCGTGTTTGCCGGTCCGCAACGCTTCGAACAATAAACGCTGCCAATAAACAGTATTGAAGCCCGGAGTTGATAAATTACCTTGCCAACTTTGTAAATAACGCGGCGCTTACAGATTCGCCGCAGATTTTTCGCGCAAACACATTTGCGGCTCTGCGGCGAAGTTCATAAGCTATTTTTTATCGTCAACAATTTCGTAATCTACATCTTCAGCGCCGTTCGTCCCGCCGCCGCTATTAGGCGCTTCGCTCTGCGTTGTTCCCGCGCCGCCGTCAAAACCGCCGCCCTGAGCCGCCGCTCCAGCGCCCTGTGTACCGCCGCCCTGATTCTTATAGAGTTCTTCGGCAAGTTTATAGGCAGTCTGCTTTAGAGCTTCGGTTTTAGCCTTAATATCCGCCGTATTGTCGTTTTCAAGACTCTTGCGAAGCTCCGCTATCGCTTCCTCTGTCTTCGTCTTATCCGCCGCGTTCAGTTTGTCGCCTAGTTCCTTTATATTCTTTTCGGAACTGTAAATCAATGAATCGGCTTCATTTCTCGCTTCCGCCTTCTCTTTTTCCTGCTTGTCTTCCGCGGCGTGCATTTCGGCATCTTTAACCATGCGCTCAATGTCGCTTTCATTCAAGCCTGAAGAACTTTCTATGCGTATTTTTTGTTCTTTGCCTGAACCGAGATCTTTTGCCGAAACATGGACAATACCGTTGGCGTCTATGTCGAATGTAACCTCAATCTGCGGTATTCCGCGCGGGGCAGGGGGAATGCCTTCAAGGTTAAAGTTGCCAAGAGTGCGGTTCTGACTCGCCATCTCGCGTTCACCCTGCAAGACGTGAATTGTAACCGCCGTCTGACCGTCCGCAGCGGTTGAAAAAACCTGACTCTTTTTAGTCGGAATTGTCGTGTTGCGCGGTATAAGTTTTGTCATAACGCTGCCCAAAGTTTCAATTCCAAGAGAAAGCGGTGTAACGTCCAGCAGCAGCACGTCTTTTACATCGCCGCCCAGAATACCGCCCTGAATCGCGGCGCCCATCGCAACTGCCTCGTCAGGATTTACGCCTTTGTTAGGTTCTTTTTTGAACAAATCCTTTACGATCTGCTGAACCGCCGGAATGCGGGTAGAGCCGCCAACAAGAATAACTTCGTCGATCTGTTCGGGGGAAAGCCCCGCGTCGCTGAGCGCTTTTTTACAGGGATCTTTTGTACGGTCAAGCAAATCGTCAACAAGTTGTTCAAACTTTGCCCGTGTCAAAGTCTTTTGCAGATGTTTTGGCCCGCTCGCGTCCGCCGTGATAAACGGCAGGTTAATCTCTGTCGTCTGCATGGAGGAAAGTTCTATCTTAGCTTTTTCAGCCGCTTCACGTAAACGCTGAAGCGCCATGCGGTCATTCCCCAAATCTATACCGGTATCCTTTTTGAATTCCGCAATAAGCCACTCCTGTACGCGGCGGTCAAAATCATCGCCTCCCAAATGCGTGTCGCCGTTGGTAGACTTGACTTCAAAAACACCGTCGCCAAGTTCAAGTATAGAAATATCGAAGGTTCCGCCGCCCAAATCGTAAACGGCTATGGTTCTGTCTTTTTTCTGATCTTTGTTAAAACCAAACGCAAGAGCCGCCGCCGTAGGTTCGTTAATAATGCGCTTTACATCAAGACCGGCGATCCTGCCGGCATCTTTGGTCGCTTGGCGCTGCGCGTCGTTGAAATATGCCGGCACTGTAATAACAGCCTCTGTTACCGGTTCCCCCAGGTAATCTTCCGCTGTTTTCTTCATTTTTTGTAAGATAAACGCGGAAATCTGCTGAGGCGAGAATTTTTCACCGTTCACGTCAATGCGCACGTCATCGCCCTGCTCTGTTACCTTGTATGGTACAAGCTTCATTTCATTAGAAACCTCGGAAAAACGTCTTCCCATAAAACGCTTTATCGAAAAAATCGTATTTTCCGGATTCGTAATCATTTGATTTTTGGCCGGAACGCCAACCAGACGCTCGCCTTTACTGGTGAAACCTACAATGGACGGAGTAGTCCGTCCTCCTTCCGCATTCGGGATAACGATAGGCTCTCCGCCTTCCAGCACCGATACGCATGAATTCGTAGTTCCCAAGTCGATTCCAATAATCTTGCCCATGTTTGCTCCTACAATTTTAAAATTGAGCTGACGCCCTATTAAAAAAACCCAAAAGCGCGTTGCTTTTAGGGTTAATTCCCATTTTCAGATTCCTTTTCCGGCATCAAAACTTTCACTTTGGCGGTACGCACAACCCTGTCTTTTAGCGTATAACCTTTAGCCAGATCTTCTTTAACAGTAGGTTCACTTACGTCTGCGGACTTTTCCATGAAAAGCGCCTCGTGACGTGTGGGGTCGAACAGAGTTCCCGCAGAATCAAAACGTTTTAGACCCCATTTGTTTTCGAGCTGGTTAAGAAGTCTTTTTTCTATCATGCTTACGCCGTCACGGAACGTGTTAAAATCCGCCTCCGCGTTTGCGGGAGATTCGGCGGAATTGATAGCCCGTTCAAAATCATCGAGCGTGGCTATAAGGTCAAGCAACAAACTTTGATTTGCGAATTCAATCGCCTCTTGCTTTTCTTTTACTACACGTTTACGGAAATTTTCAAAATCCGCCGCTTTGCGTAAATATTGCTCATTCAACTCGGCTAGTTTTTTCTCTAACTCCGCTATTTTTTGAGTTTCCGCCGCCTTACGGACATCAAAATCCGCCGAGGTTTCGTTTTGAGCTTCAGAAGCGCGAACATTTTCCGCCTGCGTGAATGTGTTGCTGTTTTCCACATTGTTTTTCGATTCTGAAGCGGTGGATTCTGTAGAATCTTCTACGGCAGTTTCATTAAAATTTTTATTGTGTGACATAAATCCCTTTTAAAAATAAAAAATTTTAATCATCCGGCAATTCCCGCAACGCTGGAGCTTGCCAAAAGTTTTAAATATTCCGATATCCAAAAATATACATGGTTCATTAAAAAAGGTCAATGAATTGATTTACGGGTGTTCGAGTTTTGCTTTAATTTGCTTGTCGAAGTTATGCGTATCCCGTAAGTCAAGACCCCTGTTCTGATAAAGGGCAATTTCGATTTCAGATATGAAAATCAGCGTCAAATTTTACCGCGAAAGACGCTTTTAGATAGCGCAAGCGATTGTAGGGGTTGCGAAGCAAGACACGGCGCCCCCTGCGGGGGCGATGTGGCCGGAGCGCGAAAGCGCGCAGCCCCGAAAAGCGCGGTTTT
>JAITDS010000035.1 GCA_031282435.1 Spirochaetaceae bacterium | reverse complement strand
CGTTGAGCCGCGCAAGCGATTGAAGCGGAATTAAACAGGACGGCGTTTTGCGCCGTCCTGTTTAATTGGAGCGGAAAGCGCGGTTTTTGCGCCGCTTTAGCGGCGTGAAAATGCGCCCGAAATGAAAAAATGCTGCCGGAGTCTGTTCATACAGCGTGGAATCAATGAGCAAACGTCAAGAACACATAAGGCTATTTGTATGAGAACGGATAGACCGCTTGTTACTATGCAACAAGGCATGATATACTAAAGCGGTTTTGAAACTGCCCCATAAAATATAGAGGTTTGCCATGAAAAAAGACCGGAATATTGAAAGATTAAGCAAACTTGTTGTCAGCTTAACTAAATTTGAAGAAACTCCGTTGACAATAAAACGTCGTTTGTTTACAAATCAGCCTTCTTTTGAATTTCATATTCACTATGGCGTACGCGCCGAACATAGCCTTGATACTGAACTTTTTACGCTTACCGGAAACGTCATACTCGCTGATTTTCATTTGGTTCGGGAGCTTGCCGCAAAATTAAATTCGAAACACAACCTAAAAATACATCCTGAAAAGGCTATAAGCGCCGGAAAACTTAACGCGATGGGGCTTATTGACGAGATTCTACATTTCCTTGTCGGGCTTTACCGCTGTCAAGTTAAGCCTGATCTGTTTGAAAAGGCTATAGAGCGGCTTGAAAACTCTATCGGCGCGGATAAAATCGAGTTTATGCTGGAAACTTTCTGTGTGGAATTCCCGCCAAAGGCTGTTTACGCGGGTAAAATGAAGGTTGAAGAATATTTGAACGGCAATGAGGGCGGAATTAGCTACCGTTCTATGGCGCTTGAGGAAATGTTGCTGCTTGCCGTAGCAAACCTTAATCCCGCGTTCAAGCCGTTTTTGTTCCTGTTTGACGATGCCCCGCTTGAAGCCAAGACGGTGTACAACAGAGCCATGGAGGAAATGCGTTCCTATCTTGCCGAATGTCCGGTTTTTGGGCCTGACGGTCAAAATCTATGGGATTTACTGCGGGCGCCGGCGATTGCCTGTCCCGATTCGCTTGAAGGGCAGCTTAGGTGGATGCGTGAGCATTGGGGGCTTTTGATTTCGGAATTCATGGCGCGGCTTCTTACCAGTTTTGATGTAATCAGCGAGGAGGAAAAGCCGCACTGGAACGGTTCTCCCGGGCCGACTGAGGTTTACAATTACGGGTATCTACAACATGAGTACGAAAAATTCAGTCAGGATCTTGAATGGATGCCGCGTACGGTGCTTATGGCAAAATGTACTCTTGTATGGCTCTGGCAGCTTAGTAAAAAGTATAAACGGGATATTAAAACGCTTGACGCGATACCCGACGAGGAACTCGACGAGCTTGCCCGGCGCGGTTTTACCGGACTTTGGCTGATAGGCGTATGGGAGCGCAGCGCCGCTTCGCGTACGATAAAGCAGTGGAAAGGTAACCCGGAAGCGGCGGCAAGCGCATACAGTCTTTATGATTATGATATTGCCCGTGAACTTGGCGGGTGGAACGCGCTTTGCGATTTGCGCGACCGTTGTATGCGGCGCGGCATCCGGCTTGGAAGCGATATGGTGCCGAATCATACGGGCATCGATTCTAAATGGATATTCGAGAATCCGGACCGCTTCCTTCAGCTTGACCGTCCGCCGTATCCGCAGTATTGCTACAACAGCGGCAACCTTTCAACTCATCCTGATATTGTGGTACAGATTGAAGACCATTACTACGACAACTCGGACTGCGCCGTGGTGTTTCACCACTACGACAAGCGCAATGGCCGCCACAGATATATATATCACGGGAATGACGGGACTTCTATGCCTTGGAACGACACCGCCCAGATAGATTTCCTGAACGGCGAGGCGCGTGAGGCGGTGATACGCACGATAATCGGCGTTTGCAAGCAGTTTTCTATAGTTCGTTTTGACGCGGCGATGACTCTGGCAAAGCGCCATATTCAGCGTCTGTGGTATCCTGAACCGGGTCATGGCGGCGATATAGCGAGCCGTTCCGAACACGCGATTTCGACTGAAGAGTTCAACCGGCTTATGCCTAACGAATTCTGGCGCGAGGTTGTTGACCGTTGCGCCGCCGAAGCGCCGAACACACTTCTTTTGGCGGAAGCCTTCTGGATGATGGAAGGTTATTTTGTCCGTACTCTGGGAATGCACCGCGTTTACAATTCGGCTTTTATGAATATGCTCAAAAAAGAGGAGAATCAAAAATACCGCGACACGATAAAAAACACTCTTGAGTTTGACCCCGAAATCTTAAAGCGTTTTGTGAATTTTATGAATAATCCCGACGAGGAAACCGCTGTCGCGCAGTTCGGCAAGGGCGACAAATATTTTGGTATATGTACGCTTATGGTTACGATGCCGGGTCTGCCGATGTTTGGTCATGGTCAAATTGAGGGCTTTGAGGAAAAGTACGGTATGGAGTACCGCAGGGCATACCGCGATGAAACGCCGGATTCTTACCTTATAGAACGGCATGAACGTGAAATATTCCCGCTTATGAAACGGCGTATGCTGTTTTCCGGCAGCGCGGATTTCCGGCTCTTCGATTTATGCTCAGACGGGGCGGTGAACGAAAATGTTTTCGCGTACACCAACCGTTTTGGCATGGAAAGGGCGTTTGTTTTGTATAATAATTCGTACTACAGCGCGTCAGGCTGGATAAATGGAAGTTCAGTCGCTATCCCTCAAAAGGACGGCGGGCGTTGTCAGGATAATCTGGCGCGGGCGCTGTCGCTGCATAACGATTCAAAATATTTTATTATTATGCGCGAGACGCGGAGCGGACAATGGTTTATTCGTTCAAGCAAGGATCTTTTTGAACGCGGGCTTTTTGTAATGTTAAACGGTTACGAGGCTCAAGTTTATTTGGATATATACGAAGTGGAGGACTGCGATTTCTCGACGTGGGCGCGCCTTCACGCGGAATTAAACGGTAAAGGGATGAAAAATCCACAGGAGGCTTTAGAAGATATGTTGTTGGATGATATTTTTGGACCATTCTGCGCTTTGTTTAGTTATGAGCGTATTGAAGACGCGCGGAAACTTTTTTCCGGCGAGACGGACGCTCCAAGCCTAGGAACGCTGAAAGCGGTTGAGGCTTTTCTAGCGGCGGCGGGAGAATTTCGTAAAGAGGCTGAATACGACCCTTTTGCCGGCGATAAAAAAATTACCGCCATTGATGTTAAAACGGCGCTTAGCGATTGGGAAAAAACGATGCTCGCTTATTCCAAATCTTTCAAAAACGCGAAAGCGCTTGCCGTAAAAGACGCTTTTGCCGCGGATGCTGCCAACAGGCTGGCATCAGGACTGAGATTTAGCGCCTTTATCTACGGGTATGCCGCGCTTAGTTTATGCCCGTCAATTGCCGGAAATACCGCTTCCGGAGCGGAGGCGGTAACTTTGTTTGAGTATTGGCACTTTGACCGTAAAACGCGCGAGTGCTTTGAAGCGCTTGGCATAGACGGCGGCGGGGCTTACCGCTTTATCGAAATAGCAAAAGCATTTATGCGAAGGGTTAAATTCGGTAAAAACGGTCTAAAAGCGGAATGGGTAAAAGAATCCGCGTCCGTCTCTAACTCTTTGACCGCGCTTTCAATAATTCAGAACATACATGATTCCGAAGATTTTCGCCGCTTGCTTCGCGTAAACGAGTGGGAAGGCGTTGACTGGTTCAATAAAGAAGCGTTTGAAGAGGTCTTGTTTTACACGGCGGCAATTTCTTTGGCTTATGCGGATATAAATACGGTTTGCACCTTTGTGAAAGAGCTTAGCGGCGCGGAAGCAAAGTCGGAATACAAGATGGATTTGTTTATTACGGACCTTGGCGGTAAGCCGGCGGCCGCCAAGTCTTCTTCCAAGAAGGCCGCTTCAAGCGCAAAAAAAGCCGTTTCGTCCGCTTCTAAGTCAGCGGCTAAAGAGCCGTCTGCCGCAAAGGAGCCGTCTGCGGCTAAATCCGCTAAACCGGCAGGATCTAAAAAGCGTTAGTACGCGCCGGCTGTAGATAATAGGAGAAATGAATGAAAGTTATAGCCTTTAACGGCAGCCCGCACGAACAGGGCGCTTCATACAAAGGGATTGTTACGGTTACGTCGGAGCTGGAAAAAGAAGGTATTTCAACTGAAATTATACATATAGGCGACAAAAATATAGCCGGTTGTGTCGCCTGCCAGTCCTGCTATAAAACAGGACACTGTAAATTCGACGATATTGTAAATCTGTGTGCCGGTAAGCTTGAAAAATCGGACGGCGTTATTCTTGCCGCGCCTGTTTATTACGGCGGCATTGCCGGAAATTTTAAGTGTTTCTGTGACAGGCTTTTTTACATAGGCGCAAAATTAAAATACAAGGCCGGCGCCGTCCTTACAACTGTCCGCAGAACCGGCGGTATAGACGTTTTTCATCAATTGACCAATTACCTTACCTTGGCGGGAGCCGTAATTACTCCCACCGTATACTGGAACGTCCTGCACGGAAATAACGCGAAAGAAGCGGAGCAGGACGAGGAAGGTATTTTTACGTTGCGAACTCTAGGCCGGAATATGGCTTGGCTGATTAAAACATTAGAGCTTGGTAAGAAAACTTTTCAGTTGCCGCCGGAAGAAAAACGTGTATTCACAAATTTCATCCGCTGATCTTTGTTGTTGCGGCAGGCTTAGGTTTGTCCGAAAATCTCAAGTTTCCGGCTTCCGTTGAAAACACTTGCAAGCTGGCCGAAGTTTAGGCGCTAAACAACCGGTTTAGCGGACAAGTTCAATATTCTGCCGTAAATTTTGCGCGTAAAGCCCGTCCTATGCGGCGTGCGGTTTTATTCGCAGTGGGGTTTAATACCCCGCCGCTTGCAGCGGTTCGAGTCAGGTTTGGTAAACAAAAAAATGGTAGTAAACCCCGCAATTGATAAATTTCCTTACCCGATCGAACCTCGTAGAGTCCGCAACGCAAACGAGATACTCCGCCGCTTGCGGCGGGGAGGTTCATTTGAGGGGGGGGGGGGGGCAATATGGATAATACGGAATTTATTTTTGGCGTTGACCTTGACGGTGTTGTCGGTGATTTTTACGGTTCAATGCGTGAAATTGCGGCGGAATGGCTCGACAAGCCGCTTTGCCAACTCACTGAAAACGTCAGTTTTGGGCTTGAGGAATGGGGTATAAATGAATTTGGCGGTTATGACAGGCTGCATAGGTTTGCCGTTACTCAACGCTCTCTTTTCAGCAGAATGAAGCCGTTAAAAAACGCTTCGGCAATTTTGCGTAAACTTTCCGCCTTTGGAATAAGGATACGCATAATAACTCACCGCTT
This sequence comes from Spirochaetaceae bacterium, assembly GCA_031282435.1. Lineage (GTDB taxonomy): Bacteria > Spirochaetota > Spirochaetia > Treponematales > Breznakiellaceae > JAIRMY01. The sequence continues at coordinate 19,027 of JAITDS010000035.1, read as the reverse complement.
GTTTTTGAAGTATTCGCATAAAACTACTATTACTCAAACTGTGGAATGGCTCGATTCTTACGATATTCCGTATTGGGATTTGTGTTTTATGAAGGACAAAGCCGCGGTAGGCGCTAATGTTTATATTGACGATTCTCCTCAAAATATTGAATTGCTGCGCTCAAACCGTTGTAAGTGCATAGTTTTCTCAAACTCAACAAACAGGGGGATTCGCGGCCCGCGCGCCGATAATTGGCTTGATGTTGAAAAATTAGTGCTTCGCGCGAAAGAAGAATGGAGTACCGGAACACGCGGTCTTTTTGATGACGTAGTTTAAAAAATTATTTTTGAAAAACAGGGCTTGAAAAAAATCTTCCGGTTTCGCTCCATGAATATTTTTATTTTTTTAGAGGGGGGGGGGGGGTATGCGTCTTTGTATAGAAAATCTTAATTTCGCGTTTGACAGCGGTAAAATATTTAATGATTTTTCTCTTGATTTAAGCGGTGTAAATCCTATATTTATTCTTGGGCCTTCGGGTTGCGGCAAGACTACTTTACTGCGTCTGATAGCCGGCCTTTTATCTCCGCAGGGCGGGGCTATAAGCGCGGGCGGTGAAAAACCCTATGTGTCTTTTGTGTTTCAAGAGGCGCGTCTTCTTCCCTATATGACTGTTTTGGAAAATGTGGCGCTGCCTCTTGTTAGGCCGTTTGGCCGGGCAAAAGCGGAAGAGCGGGCGCGTTTTTTTCTGAGTGAAAGCGCGTTGCTTGAATACGCGGACGCTTACCCTGACAAGTTGTCGGGCGGTCAGCGGCAGCGGGTTTCTATAGCGCGGGCTTGGGCTTACCCCGCGCCTTTCATTTTGATGGACGAGCCGTTCCAGTCGCTCGACATACCGTTACGGATTCAGTTGATGGATTCGGTTAAGCGTTTAATGCGGACTGAACGTCGTTTTGTCATTGCCGTTACTCACGATCCGCGTGAGGCTATTTATTTGGGTAAAAGGATAATAGTGTTAAGCAGACCGTCCGGCGCGGTGTCCGCCGTTACGTTTGACGAAACTGTGGATACACCGGACGCGGAACGGGGTTTTGTGTCGGAAGCCTCTATTCCACTGGAAAAAAAACTCGTTGACGCTCTTACCGGTTACCGGCCTGCCGGTGACTTTCCTGTTACGGGCTATCTGGAAATAGAAGCTTCAGAGGCTGAAAAAGAGCGCTGAAAAATCCGGCGTGAAAAAATAAGAAAAACCTATAAAAACCGGGTTGCGGGCTAACGGTGTGAGGTTTTTGGTATTATGGTCAGTAAACGAATTATAGCGAAAAGGAACAGGCAAGCAGTATTTTTTTGCCCGCCGCCTGTTTACGCAGTCAACCTGAGTTTGCGCTTCGCGCAAACTCAGCAAAATCAAACCGCTGAAAGCGGTTTGATTCGCGCAAGCGATTGAAGCGGTATGAAAACGCTAAAAGCGTTTTCATAATAGCGGAAAGCGCGGTTTTCACGCCGCTAAAGCGGCGTGAAAATGCGCCCAAAACAAAAAAAGCATTGCTGCCGCGTAAACCCGTGTAAAACTTTGAATTCTTCTGAAACCGGTTTTACCCCCCCCCCCCCCCTCCCCTACTCAAAAAAAACTTTGTTCGATATTTTATTAGTATGAACCACCTCGCGGCAAGCGCGCCTAAGGTCGAAGACCGGCGTTTGCGACGGGGTATTAGACCCCACTGCGAATTAACCTCCTCGCCCTAAATGGCGAGGTATCTCGTAAGCGTTGCCTGTTTTGACGAGGTTCGTTCTGTAAGGAAATTATTGAACTGTGGGGTCTAATACCATTTTTATTTGGCGTTGCCAACTCGAACCGCCCTAAAGGGCGGGGTATTAGACCCCACTGCGAATAAAACTATGACCTGATTGCGAGTGAAAAATGCTGATACATCCGTTTGAGCCTGTTTACGACAGGGACTGTACCGCGCTTGTTTTGGGAACGATGCCTTCTCCTGTTTCGCGGGAGCGCGGTTTTTACTACGGGCATCCTAGGAATCGTTTTTGGCCTGTGCTGGCGGCGGTGTTTAACGAGGCGTTTCCCGATTCAACGGAGGATAAAAAACGGTTTGTTCTTAATCATCATATCGCTCTTTGGGATGTTTTGGCTTCCTGCGAGATAGAGGGCGCATCCGACAGTAAAATTAAAAATCCTCGCTGTAATGATTTTTCGGCTCTGCTTTGCCGCTCGAAGATTCGGCGCGTATATACCACAGGTCAAAAAGCGTATATGCTGTATACTAAGTTTTGTTCCGGTAAAACCGGGATTTTAGCAAAACCGCTTCCTTCTACGAGTCCGGCAAACTGCCGTACGGGTTTTGAGGAATTGCTTGAACAATACGCCGTGCTGCGGGATGACTTTGAGCAGGCCGCCGCTTTCACTTGAAATCAAGGAGTATATTTTGACGCTTACTGAAAAAATAATAGGTTCTCATATTGTTGAAGGCCGCATGGAGCCGGGGAATACAATCGCGGTAAAAATTGACCAGACCTTGACGCAGGACGCTACCGGAACGATGGCGTATCTTCAGTTTGAGACTATGGGGCTGGACCGTGTAAAGACTGAGCTTTCCGTGTCTTATGTTGACCATAACACGTTGCAGGAAGATTACAGGAATTCGGACGATCATCGTTATCTGCAAACTGTGGCGGCGCGGTACGGCGTATGGTTTTCGCGTCCGGGTAACGGTATCTGTCATCAGGTTCATCTTGAACGTTTTGGGGAGCCGGGTAAAACGCTGCTGGGTTCAGATTCTCATACTCCGACCGCGGGCGGTCTTGGTATGCTTGCGATAGGAGCGGGCGGTCTTGATGTCGCTTTGGCTATGGGCGGGAAAGCTTTTCGTTTTTCAATGCCGCGTGTTACCGGCGTGCGGCTTTCGGGCGCTCTAAAAAACGGCGTCGCGGCAAAGGATATAATTCTTGAGCTTTTACGGCGGGAATCGGTAAAAGGCGGCCTTGCTCAGGTTTACGAATACTTTGGTGAGGGTGTGGCGGGACTTTCCGTGCCGGAACGCGCTACGATTACTAATATGGGGGCCGAGCTTGGGGCTACTTCTTCGTTGTTTCCTTCCGATGAAAGGACAAAGGAATTTCTGGAGAAGCGTGGCCGCGCCGGTGTGTGGCGGTCTCTTTCCGCGGATGACGACGCGGTATTCTCCCGGCTTATAGATATTGACCTTTCCTCGCTACGTCCTGCCGCCGCCTGTCCTCACTCGCCTGATAATGTAAAAGCTGTCGCGGATTTGGCGGGTCTAAAGGTTGATCAGGTTGCGATTGGTTCCTGCACAAACTCCTCGATAGAGGATCTTGAGGCGGCGGCGGAAATGCTTAAAGGTCGTTTTGTTCATCCCGATGTTTCCGCCGCGCTTGCTTGCGGCAGCCGGACGGCGCTGCTTGCGGCGGGTAAGGCGGGTATTCTTGATGAATTTATACGCGCCGGATTCCGAATACTGGAGTGCGCCTGTGGTCCGTGTATAGGTATGGGTTTTGCGCCCAAATCTAAGGCTGTGAGTGTCCGCACGTTCAATCGTAACTTTAAGGGGAGGAGTGGTTCGGCGGAGGCCGGCGTCTATCTTGTTTCGGCGCAGACTGCCGCCGCTTCCGCTGTTTCCGGCTTGCTTAGCGATCCTTCGGGTCTCTGTCCTAAGCGGCGCGATATGGGCGTTTTTGTCCGCGAAGCGGCTAAGTTTGCGGACGATATGCTGATACCGCCGCTTCCGCCTGAAAAAGCGCTTCTTTGTGAGATAGAGCGCGGGCCTAACATCAAGCCGTGTCCTGTTCCGCAGCCGCCGGCGGATTCGTTTTCCCTGCCTGTTCTTATAAAGGTAGGGGATAATATTACAACGGACGATATAATGCCGGCGGGGGCAAAGGTTCTTCCGTTCCGTTCAAACATTCCTGAAATATCAAAATTTGTGTTTTCCGCTATAGATTCCGGCTTTTGGAAGCGGGCAACGGAGGCCGGCGCGGGTATTATAGTTGGTGGTTTGAACTACGGGCAGGGTTCTTCAAGGGAACACGCCGCGCTTGCTCCTATGTTTTTGGGTGTAAAGGCTGTTATTGTTAAGTCTTTTGCCCGTATTCACAGGGCAAACTTGATAAATTATGGTATTTTGCCGTTTGTTTTTGTTGAAGCGGATGACTGGAACGGGATAGACCGGGGGAATACGCTGGAGGCTTCCGGTTTATTCGCTGTTCTTGACGATAAATCTTCCGCGCCGCCGCTTGTAAAGGTGTTCAACAAGACAAAAGGGGCATATTTTAGTCTGCGTCTGGACGCGGACGCGGAGGACAGGGCCGTTTTACGCGCCGGCGGCTCAATTCTAGCCGCCGCAGCCCGCTAACCCGCTAAATTGAACGAAAGCGCGTGGCGCAAAGTTCGTAAAAGCGATCATGTTACGCAAAATTCATTGATATACCTCAACACTCCACCGTTTCTTATAGGGCGTCTTAAACCGGCATCTCTCATCGTTTTATCATTGGTGATATTTTTCTTTCAGAATCCGTCTATGCCGGAATACCAGCAACGGCTGAAACGGGAAAATGGACGGAGTGAGCGAAATGAGGTGAAATAGCGGCTTGCGAGCAATGGGGAAGGCTGTCTATGGCTTGATCCGGTGTTTTTAGGGGATGATTTTTACGCTGATTACCCCACCTGTAAGGGAATATGGACAAAAGGGGACATTCGCCGGCGTGAGGAGTTTTTTGACTGGGTGTGAATATTTTTCAACCGGTATATATTCGAGACGCGGGAAGATTATCAGTTTTGTCGGCCATGAAGATGAGCCTGACGGGTAAATGGAGAGTTGCTGTAGTTTCAAATAACGCTATTGACACTCCGCTGACATTTCTGTTACAATAATTGCCGGTGATAAGAATTTCATATGCCGCGAAAGGAGTTTTATATGCCGCATAATCCCCCCCCCCCCCCACACATAAACATCGTGTAAATCCGCTTAATACAATAGTACATCATTTAGCAAATATACTCAGAAAACTTCCAATTCCTCAAAAAGTTTCTCAAAGATTATACTCGATTTACAGCGCTTACTGGAACGCTTACGGAAAATTCCAAAAAAGAGCGGGATTGTATATAGAAACACATATTGCTGATCATTGCAATTTAAACTGCGCCTGTTGCAGTCACTACTCTCCGTTGTCCGAACCCAAATTCGTAGACATTATTCAATATGAAAATGATTTCAAAAGATTATCAGAGCTTGGCAAGAATAAAATGGAATTAATTAAGCTTATGGGCGGCGAGCCTCTTTTAAACCCTAAAATAAAAGATTTGATAATTATAGCGCGTAAGTATTTTTCTGAATGTAAAATACAAATTGTTACCAACGGTACATTATTAACTAATCAGAATGAAGAGTTTTGGGAAATATGCGATAAATATCGTATCGAAATACTTATCAGTTATTATCCTGTCAAACTGGATTATAACTCCATTAAAATGAAAGCAAAAAAACATAAGGTTCATATAAATTATAGCGGCGGAAATACAAAACGTGAAATGTCAAAATTCGAGCTTGACAGAGACGGTGCGGGCGATTACAAAAAAAGTTTTAAAAAATGTAAATGGGCTAATTCGTGCGTTAATCTGCGGAATGGCAAGATATATCCATGCCCGACAGCGGCAAACATAGATATATTTAATGCTTATTTTGGAGAAAATTTTACACTTTCTGAAAAGGATTATATAGATATTTATAAAGCGCAAAATATTGACGAAATTTTTGATTTTTTATGCGGACCGGTACCGTTCTGCCGTTTTTGTACGCATAATAACGAAAATATCGAGTGGCGGACTTCGAGAAAAGAAAAATCAGAGTGGATGTCAGACAAAGATTCGGCTTTGACGGCGGGTCAGCATGAATCGTTTCATTAGTTTTATTATAAAAAATGGTATGAAGGCTCCAAAATTCATACGGTATTTAGGTGTTCGTATATTGGCGTTAATTCATTATCCGTCTGTTTTTGTAAATTATATTCTGCATAATAAAGATAAATTTGAATATGAAATTGGAATTGTGGCAATAATGAAAAATGAAGCGCCTTATATTAAAGAGTGGATAGAATATCATATATATTCAGGCGTAGAAAAGTTTTATCTCTATGATAATGAAAGCACGGATAATACAAAAGAGGTATTAAAAGAATATATACAAAAAGGAATAGTCGAGTATATTTATTACCCCGGACGAGGGACTAAAATACAAATTAACGCTTATGCGGACGCTGTGCGCAGATGCAGGAATAAAATTAAATGGCTTGCTGTTATAGATATTGACGAGTTTATAGTTCCCGTTTCAAAACAAAAAATCATTGATGTTATCAATGATATAGAAGAAAACTTGATGCGGGATAAACATAAAAAACTTTTTGGACTTGCCGTCCGCTGGGTGCGTTACGGATACTGCGGGCATTATAAAAAACCTGAAGGTCTTGTCATTGAAAATTTCAAGAAAAATGACGGGGCGTTTGTACTTATGAAATCCATATTGAATCCGCGCGCGGCTTTTTTTGTAGCGCCATCGGCGCTTCATACGCCACTTTATCTGGATTTAGGATTTGGCGTTACTGAAACAGGAGAAAAAAATCCGTGGGAAGCAGATATTTCGGTAAACAAAATACGCATTAATCACTATATAACAAAGTCTTATGAGGAATATAAACAAAAAATACTGCGTAACAAGACCGGATGGCCTGAAATTTCTTATTCACTGCCGGAATACGAGCCAGATTATTTATCTACTCGTTATGATACTATTATGGACAAATATATAAACCATTTGCGGCCTATTATCAGCGGAGGCTGTAGCGGTGATATTTTGTACTCCGGTAACAAGGATACAGGAATCCCTGTTTAATAGAGTTGTTCAAAAACTTCAGTTTGCAAGCCAAGCATGGCTAGCCGATTGCCACCCCGAATAGACGCATGGTTACTATACCGGGGTTCCACCGGACAATCAAGTTTTCAGCAGTCGCGTATGCTGTTTATAGGGATTGATTTACACACAAATCGATTTACCTGTTCTTATCGGGATGAGAACTCATCAGTGAACCAAAAAGCCAAGCAGACGGAAACCTTTGACCTTACTGAGTAGGGATTGGCGGCGTTTTATAAGACTTTGACCGGGTATGCCTACGTCCTGGTTGAAGCGACAATAGCCGCCTTTGCGCTTGTCCGTCTGATACGGAAGGCGGCGTGTGTTTGCGGAAATTTTTCAGATGCTGAAGAAACAGGGATACCATTACGGGCGGGAGGCGGAAAAACATGAGATGAAGATGAGTCGGTACCGGCGTTTTTTAGAAAAACAAAACAGTCGTGAAATATTGGAAAAAAGCGCCTTTTTACCGTCCGGACTGAAATCACCGGACGGACTGCGTAAAATCAAAACCTCGTATGCGGTTTTAACTAAGTAAGCGCGTCCGAGCTTGCGACGCGCTTGCGATTGAAGCGGAAATCCCGCAGAAAGCCGCTTGCGGCTTTTGAGGAATTGGAGCGGAAAGCGCGGTTTTCGCCTGCCACAGGCAGGCGAAAATGCGCCCGAATCCGTCAATCGAATTTGAACATATTTCCCGTTAGTTAAGGCCCCTTTTCTGTAAAAGGGCAGGGCAGACGGACGGCTGGCCGGTAAATTTTACCGAAACCGGAATCGCGGGACAATGCGTTATCTTTTTCCCTATGTGATCTTTGTAAAAGGCTAAAAACCATTGAAAAAGCTTGATTTAATCGCGTTTATAGCGGAAATTTGGGCGCGCGTATAAGATTTATCAATTAATATGCCGTCCATTATCTCTTTTAAGCCGCTTTCGATTTTTGATTTTTCGATTACATTAATAATAAGATAAGCATATAGTCTTGAATCATTATACTGGTCATTATCATTATCCGGCTGGCCGGAGGAATATATAGAAGGCGTACGGCTTACAAGCGCCCACATTTCATCGTATTTTTGAGCCGCAGGCCAATGATACGAGGCGGTTTTCTTTATCATAGCCTCAAAAAAATTTCCGTACAATTCAGCGGGATTACTCGAAATATAACTGGTTAAACGCCTATAGACCCGTAAAAGAACTAATTGTGTAAAATCGTGTTCAATACTAAAGTTGTCCGCCCATTGTTTAAGGGTATCAATATTGCTGGAATACTGCTCGGCGACAAAAACATAGTAAGACGCGAAAACGTCTAGCCTTTCGAGCGCTGTTAAGCCGCCGTTTATGTATACGGTAGCCCAATCCGCAAGTTCCGCCCCTTCGTTATAACCTTGATAATCAAGTATTTCTATGATACGGCTTGCTTGTACCGAAGGGTCATGGTATGCCGAATTTCCGCGCCGTTGATTAATAGTACAAGACGTAAAATATATTTGCGGAAAAAAAACGGCAAAATATAAAAGTAAAAAAAAGACGGTATCACGATACCGGCATCTTTTAATTTTTAAATTCAATTATCGCGCTCAAAAAATCTTTTATGCAGACCGCGTACAACGCTCTCAGCCTGATCATGGTCAACAATAAAACTGATATTTACTTTACTCGCTCCCTGCGAGACCATCTGCGCCTGCACCCCTAAACTTGCACATACGCCAAAGGCGCTTTCCAGAATTGCGGACGAGCGCTCAACAAGACCTATTATCGTTACAATGGCTTTCTTTGTTTTTACTTCGACACTGGCAATACGCGAAAGAGTCTTTTTTACAGCGGCAATATCGTGAGCCGCGTCAAGTGTAAGCGATACGGAAACTTCGCTGGTGGCAACCATGTCTACAGAAATTTTATGCTGGGCAAAGCACGAAAACAACTCCGCCAAAAAACCGTACTGCCCGAGCATACGGCTTGAAACAATATCCACCAAAGTAACATTGCCGCGCATTGTAATAGCTCTGACAGAATTAATACCCTCAGGCAGGGAGGCGCTTATAACACTGCCGGGCGACTGCGGATTGTACGAATTTTTAACAAGCACAGGCGTTCCTGTCTTGCTGCATGGTTGCATAGCGCGCGGGTGCAGCACCTGCGCCCCAAAAAACGCAAGCTCGGCGGCTTCTTCATAAGTAACCGCTCTGACAAGACGGGCATCTTTTACAATGCGCGGGTCCGCGGTAAGAATACCGTCAACATCCTTCCAAACTTGCGCCTCCTCCGCATTGCACGAGGCGGCTATCACGGTGGCGCTTAAATCCGAGCCTCCGCGCCCCAATGTCGTTATAGCGCCTGAAGAATCTTTTGCTATAAATCCGGTTACAATCGGGAGAATACCTTCGTCAATTAACGGAAGCAGCGCTTGCGGAATTGTCCGCCAGCTTTCTTCCAAAAGCTCGGCGGAACCAAAGCCGGAATCGGAAATAAAACCCGCGTCCCAAGCGTCAAGCGCACGCGCTTTAATACCCAAAGATTGAAAGTAACGCGCCGCAACACGCGCCGAAAGACGCTCGCCAAAAGAAACAAGATAGTCGCGTGTTTTAGCGGTTAGCTCTTTGATAAGAGAAACCCCGGAAAGCAGACTCGCAAGGTCACTTAACAGTTCGCGTATATCCTGTGTAAGCGTCTTAGATATTCCCAGTTCCCGTAGAGCGTTCAAATGTAATTCCGTTATCTTCTCAATAGAAAATTCAACGGATACGGGACCCGTCGTAATAGCTTCATCCGCGGCTTTGAGAATAAAATCCGTCGTGTCGCCCATTGCGGAAAGAACCACAACGAGATTTTTGTCAAGGCGCTCCTGTACAATTTTTGCGACACGCCGGATATGTTCGGCGTCAGCAATCGAACTTCCGCCAAATTTCATTACAAGCATTAGATATCAAGTTCCAATTGGTTTTTCTTCTTTGAATTTCGACGCGGGAGCATTGCAGAGCGGACACGCCTCAGGCGGTTCTTCGCCCTCATGAACATAGCCGCATATTATACAAATCCATCGTTTCATATAAGCCTCCTAGTTTAATTTATTAGTAGGGTTGTTTAGAAACTTCAAGTTATAAACAACTTCCACTTAAAAACATAACATAAATTCTTGCAAAGGATCGCAAACTAACTGTAAATTAACCTACAACGCAAACAAGCTGTTGAACGATTTCGCTATCTTAGTATAGCGAATACATCTTGACGATTCCAGCGTTGAGCAATATCGGCGGGGCTGTCTCCCGATGTGTTGCGTATGGTTTTATCCGCCCCCAATTCCAGAAGTAACGATACTATTGCGGCGGAGCTTGTAACGGCGGCATAGTGCAGGATGGTGTTTCCGGCAGGATCACGGGCGTTAATCGCTTTACCGCCAAAAACAGCGCGTATCGCGTCGCGGCTGCCGGCGCTAAGGGTTATTTCGGCCGGGGTTTTACCATCGCGGGCGACCGAAAATACGTTTGCGCTGTCATTAGCAAGGAATTTTGCCGCATCCCAGTTGGACCGGTCAACAGCGTAGCGCAAAGCTGTACGACCCTCACTGTCAACCGCATCAATACGTCCCAGCCAAGCGGCTATAGTTTCAATCTCAGATTCGGGCATATTGTAAGACAGCGCTATATGGAGCGGGGAGCGCCCCTCGTCGTCCGTTTGTCCGCGTCCTTTAGCGAGCAGGGACAACATCATACGGGGAGAGGTTTTTAGAGCGGCCGTAAACGGGCTCTCACCATCGGCGTTCTTTGCGTGAATAGGCGCGCCTCTGTCAAGTAGAAGTCCGACCAAATCACTGCGCTCCTCCTCAACCGCGATTAACAATGGTGTGTCGCCGTTATTGTTTCGTGTTGAAACGTCCGCGCCGTTGTTTAACAGATGTTCCGCGGAGCGTCTTGAACCTTTCAACACAGCCTCAACCAGCGGCGTATTGCCTTCTTTGTCCCGCGCCTCAAGGTTAGCCCCGCGCTGTATCAAAAGGGTTTCCATACCAAAAACGGTTAATCGCACCGCGTCATGAAGCGGCGTTTTACCATACAAGTTGTATCCGTTAATATCTATTTTAGCGTTTATTAAAGCGTCCGCCGCGGCAAGGGCGTTCCAGCGTACCGCGGTATGCAACGTCGTATTACCAAGTGTATCACGTCCCGCTATCGAAGCTCCCGCGTTAAGCAGCGCCTGCACAGTGGAAGCGGAATCGATTTTTACAGCGATGAACAGCGGTGTTTCTCCGGTAACATTAGCCGCTTCCAGTGATGCGCCCTTCGAGGCAATTGTCGCAATGGCGGAATCAAGTTTCCATTGTGTTACATAATGAAGAATTGTGTTTCCTAAGCCGTCCCGCGCGGTCAGGACTATGGGGGTCAGCACCCATTCACGGACTTCGTCCGGCGAATAAAAAGTTAGATACAGCGGGCTTTCACCTTTTGCGTTTTGGGCAAATATATCCGCCCCTCGTGTTATCAACAGAGTTCCCATAGCCGCTTTGTTTTGCCGCACCGCGATATGCAAGGCGGTATCCCCTTCCTGATTTCTGGCGTTAATAAGCGCGTCTCTGTCAAGTATGCGTTGTATGATTTCCGTATCGCCGTTTAATTGAACGGCGACAATCAGCGGGGTGTTTCCGTTGTTATCGCTTTGTATCACCGTGTCTCTGTTGATCAGGGATGCCAAAACCTCACGATTATTGCTCATCGCAAAGCCAAACGGCGTTTTACCTTCGTTGGTTACGGCAAAAATATCCGAATGGAATTGAAGAAGCAACGGTATAAGCGATATGCGGTTTTCCTCAACCGCCAAGTATAACGGTGTTTTGCCTTCAATGTTATGCATTGTAACATCCGCACCGTTAAGAAGTAAAGTTTCCACAACGTCAGGGGCGCGGTTAAGGCCGATTACGATATGCAGCGGGGAATCACCGCGTCTGTCGCGCAGGTTCGGATTCGCGCCGTTTTCAAGCAAAAGTTCGAAGGCGGCTTTATGCACGTCGATAGGAATCGCTATATGCATAGCTGTATTCCCCTGTCCGTCTTGTATGTTGACATTTGCCCCGTGTTCTATGAGCGTGTTCATTATTTCCAAATCGCCTATTCTGGCCGTTTCATGCAGAGGAGTGTCACCGGCGGTATTCTTTATATTCGGGTCGGCTCTATTGTCCAGAAGAAAGAAGGTAAAGCCGTGGTACTTTTCACGGACGGCGTAATGTAGAGCCGTATTCCCGTCGGCGGCGCGCTGGTTAAAGTTCAAGGTCTGGACAACCGGCGCAAAGTACAAAAAGAACGGGTCGGACGAAAAACCTCCGGCCTGAATTAAAACTTCGGCGACTGTCGCGTGCCGGCGTGAATTGCGGCGGGCAAACACATAGTCAAGGGCGGTTCTACCTGTTTTATCCCGTTTATTTACAAGCTGCTGTTTTGTCCGGGTGTTGGCTTCGTTGAGTATTACAATAACGGCTTCTACGCTTCCCGCGTCAGCCGCCAAATGCAAAATCGTCCGGCCTTCATTATCCGTTGAAGTCATGGTTTCCGGGGTCAGCAGGGAACGCAAAAAATTATCGTTGTTGGATTCGATTGCCACGACCGCAGGACTTTTGCCGTTCGGCGGGCTGTGGTGAATGAAAGCGCCGTTTCTTACAAGAACCGGGGCGGTATTGCTGTCCAAAAGTCCGGCGCTTATGTTAAGAGGGGTATATGCGTTTTTATCTTCGGCATCGGGCAAGGTTCCAAGCCGTATGAAAAAATCCGCAAGCTCGCTGTTGCGGGCCGCCGCCGCTAAATGTACGGCGTTTTTTCCCTCTTCATCAACAATGTTGGGATCGCTGAGCAAAACAAAAGCCGCTTTTGCTTCTTCAGTTTTACCGTTTCTTATCAATTCCGCTATGCGGCCAACGGGAGAAAGCGTGTTGTGTTCACTGACGAAAACCTCTTCTTCAATAGTTACACTTTGTCCGGTATCGGGTTTGCTTTCAGCCTGCTTTTTCGCGCCTGAAAAAGCGTTAAATGCCGGCAACACCAGAAGCAAGATGCAAAAAACGCCGGGAAATATGAAACGCGGCGGGCAGGCAATGCCGATGCGTTTTTTGTTCATCTTTTGCATTGAAAAAACCCCTCAATTATTTATCGTTAGAAAAAAGCGCGCTAAAAGCGGCCGGTCTTTTTTACTCGATTGGTTTCATTATCCACATTCTTACAGTAATTACAAGAGCGCGCAAGCAATTTAACATTACGAAAAAACCAGTGTATTGGAATGATATTTTATATAACGGACTTGTTCAATAAGCCGGTTGCTTATCGAACAAGTTTTTAGCGGTTGTTGGCCAAGCCATACATGGCGGCCATGCATGGCTTGCAAAAACTGAAGTTTTTGGGTTGTGTCCTGAAATTATTGGTAACTGTCCGGCGCCTTTGTTATCGTGTAACCAAACCAACACCGTAACGGGGGCGGGGCGTCTTTGACGCCATCGGGGGCCGCGCCCCCGCAGAGGGGGGTAGCGTAAGACCAAACGTAGGGAGCGCCGTAGGCGCGGGCATATCGACCAGAGTGCGGGGCTGTAGCGAGGGGTCGGCAAATTGCCGCGGCAATTTGCCGCGACTTCCCCCCGCTGAATAGTTACAACAAGTTTAGCACATTACCCGGAAAAGAGGGTCATTTCTATTGAACGGAAATAGGGGACATTTCTATTGCGTTAAAATAGGGGTCATTTCTATTGCGGCTTGACAATTACTTGACAAAACAACTTGTTTGCGGTATATAATTGCTATGTTAAATTTTCCGGCGTGTCGGCTATATCGAATGCACGGGTACTGAGCGAGACGGTTATGTCCAATATCGGAGGCTCCGGTACCAGCGCGCAACGAATTAAAAAACCTCTTCTCTTTTCCGTTTCTTTTGATTGGCGTGTAATTTTGCCGCCTGCCGCTATTGGTTTTATTTTAGCCCTGCATCTGATTTTACCTGTTCACGAACACTACCGGCTCAAACTCCTTCCCTATTTCCGGGATTTTCTCATACTTTTGCTGATTATTTACAGTGCCGCCGCGCTTGCGAGCCTCTTTAGCCTACGGATACGGGAAAAACTGGGCTTCAAGGCGGCCTTTCACGCCTGCGGCTTCCTTGCACTGGGGGTCTATAACCTTATAACCTTGAAATTCGAACTCATTCCGAACATCTACTTCCCCGCGCCGGAGCGGATTCTCGCCGTGTTCGTGGAAGACGGCTTCTTTTTGCTCCGCTGTCTCGTCTATTCCCTGCGCCTCCTCCTCTCAGGCTTTGTGCTGGGGGCGCTGGCGGGGGTGCTTACCGGAACGCTTATCGGGTGGAGCCAACGGCTCAACTACTGGATAATGCCCTTTATTCGCATAGTAGGTCCCATTCCCTCGACCGCCTGGATACCGGTCGCACTGGTTATATTCTTTAAGCCCGCCAGCGCCGGCATCTTCCTCATTGCGCTGGGGGTCTGGTTCCCTACGACGGTGCTCACGAGTTCCGGGATCATGAATGTCCGCAAGAGCTATTTCGAGGTTTCCAGCACCTTGGGCGCGAGCGACTTGCGCATGATTCTCACGGTCGCGCTCCCCGCGGCGGCTCCCAGCATCTTTACCGGCATATTTAACGGCACTTCGGCCTGTTTCCTCACCCTCATGGCCGCCGAGATGATAGGCTGCAAGTTTGGAATCGGCTGGTACATCAACTGGCAGCGGGAAGTCCTTGCCTACGCCAATGTCTACGCAGGCCTCATCATCATAGCGCTCACCTTTTCGTTTTTAATCGGCCTGCAATTCAAGATTCGCAACAAGGCGCTGTCGTGGCAGAAGGGGATGATACGATGGTGAATGGCTACAAACGAACCGCGGCGCGGTTCCGGGCGGTATAAACGGTATGAATGGCACGATAGAGCTAAAAAAGGTGCGAAAAACCTTTCCCCGGGACGAAGGGCGCATCGTGGTGCTGGACGATGTGAACATAACTTTCGGGAGCGCCGAGTTTATCTCCCTCATCGGGCCTTCCGGCTGCGGAAAGTCAACCCTCCTCCGCCTTATCGCCGGTCTTACCCGTCAGGATTCAGGTACCATCCGTATTGACGGCGTTGAGATAAGCAAACCGGGCTATGAGCGCGGTCTCGTATTCCAGGACCCTACCCTCTTTCCATGGATGACCATCTACGAAAACATCGCCTACGGGCTGCGGGCGCGGGGCGTGTACCAAACGGAAAAACATCTTATCCCCGGTTTCTTCAGGCTCGTCGGGCTTGAAGGCTTCGAGAAATCTTACCCGCACCACCTCTCAGGCGGCATGGCGCAACGGGCGGCTCTGGCCCGCGCGCTGGTGAACCGGCCCAAGGTGCTGCTCCTAGATGAACCGCTGGGCGCGCTGGATGCCTTCACCCGAATGACCATGCAGGACGAGATTCTTGCGATTTGGCAAAAGCAGCGGATGACCACCGTTATGGTTACTCATGACGTTGACGAGGCCGTCTACATGGCAAACCGCATCATCGTGATGTCGGCGCGTCCCGCGAAAATCGAACAGGTTATCACGGTTAAGAAAGAACATCCCCGCCGCCGCGACGACCTCGATTTTCTGGAACTCCGCGCGGGGATTTTACGCACCCTGCACTTCGCGGGAAAAAGGGAGGAACCGGACAAAAAATGAACCACCTCACGGCAAGCGCGCCTAAGGTCGAAGACCGGCGTTTGCGGCGAGGTATCTTGTAGGCGTTGAAATTATTTACGTGGTTCGATCGGGTAAGGAAATTATTTAACTGTGGAAGTTTGCGGCGCAAACCCGTCTAATACCATTTTTATTTAGCGTTGCCAACTCGAACCTCCCTAAAGGGCGGGGTATTAGACCCCGTTGCGAATAACAAGGAATGGGCAATTGTTAATTGCTAATCATATTTTTTAAGGAGTAATTATGAAACGTGTGTTAAGTGTTTTAGTGGTTGCGGCGGTTCTGCTCACTGTTTTGGGGTGCAGGAAGAAAGAGGCGGCGGCCCCGGATGACTATGTGTTCAAGATTAATGTTGGCGTAGGGTATCTTTGCCAGGCGCCGTTGTACATAGCGGTTGACCAGGGTTACTTTGATGAAGAGCAGCTTAAATGGGAAAGAATCAGCGCAAGCGATGCCGAGACGATGAACCTCTTTACGAGCGGAGGGGTGGACGGGGCAATCGGCTTGATGATCGGCTTGATTCAGCCGCTGGCGAACGGGTTGCCGGTACAGATTCCCCTTGCGGTACATACCGGCTGTATCAAAGTCCTAGTTCGGGGAGACTCTCCCATGCGAACCGCCGCCGACCTTAAGGGAAGGACAATTGGCGGCGGCGGCCCTGCCGCGAGCGCTATCCTTTTTACCAAGCGTGCTCTGGCAAGCTACGGCTTAAAAGCTGACGGAGAGAACGCCGATGTGGAGTACATTTATCAGAGCGCCGCCGAATTGCCGCTGCTTCTTGAACGAGGCATTGTTGACGCGATCGCGCTCACCGATCCTGCCGCTCAAATCGCCATCGACGACAGGGGTTTTCGCGCAATCGTGGATAATGCTGCCGATGAGGGTTATAAAGACGAATACTGCTGTGTAGCGGATGTACGCATCGAAACCATTAAATCACATCCCGAAGCGGCGGCGAAATTTTTACGGGCCATCCAAAAAGGCGCGAAGTTTGTTCAGGAACATCCTGACGAGGCGGCACAAATTCTCGTTGCCAACGAGTACGTTTCTGTTGACCCGCTGGTAATAGCGAAAATCTTAAAAACATACAAGTGGAATGCTTCGGTAAGCGGGGCGCGGTCCGCCCTTGAACGGAACGCTAAGGATATGCAGGCGCTTGGCATCCTGAAAGCGGATGTTGATGTGGACGGCTTGGTGCGCGATGTCTTTGTCGTGCTTCCGGGTGTTCCGGACTCGCTGTTTTAGGCGGGACAATAACAAATGTAACTATTCAGCCACCTTGCCGTTGTGGAACCAACCCGCCGCGAAAATTGATGCGGGATGGGGGGCGTTGCGGGGGAACTCCCCCGCAGAGGGGGAAGCGGAAGACCGCACGTAGGGAGGGTGCTTGCAGAGCAAGCATTCGACCGGAGGGCGGGCTGGAGCGCGGGGGAGACTTCCCCCACCTGAATAGTTACATATTTTAAGGAATCATTTTTAAGGAGTATATATGAAAAGGTTTTTGAGTGTTTTAGTGGTTGCGGCGGTTCTGTTCGCTGTTTTGGGATGCAGGAAGAAAGAGGCGGCACGGGGGGCGGCGCAAGAGGACGACTATGTGTTCAAGATTGGCTATGCGGCAAACAATCTTTGCCACGCGCCGTTATATATAGCCGCCGAAAAGGGCTACTATGATGAAGAAGGGCTGAATTGGGAAATAATCCAGTTCAGCGACGGTGAAGTGATAAACCTCCTCACCAGCGGTGCGATAGACGGCTCCAGCACCTTGATGATAGGGCTGATTCAGCCTCTGGCAAACGGGCTTCCGGTACAGGTACCGCTGGCCATGCATACCGGCTGCATTAAGATTTTGGTTGCGGGAGACTCGCCCGTACAAACCGCCGCCGACCTTAAAGGAAAGACCATCGGCGTGGCAAGCCCTAGCGCGAATCCCCTTCTTTTTGCCAAGCGTTATCTGGCGGGCAAGGGATTCAAAGTTGAAGGGGAAAACGCGGATTTTGAATACATCTATCAAAGCGCCGCCGAACTGCCGTTGCTGCTGGAGCAGGGGATTGTTGACGCGATAGGGCTTACCGACCCGGCGGCCCAAACCGCCCAAGAAGCAAGAGGTTTCCGCGCGGTCATCGATAACGGTACCGATGAGGACTATAAAGACGAATTCTGCTGTGTAATTCCGGTCCGCTCCGCGACGATTAAGGAACACCCGGAGGCGACGGCAAAATTCCTGCGTGCGGTACAAAAAGGCTCCAAGTTTATTCAGGAACATCCCGAAGAGGCCGCGCAAACCCTTTCCGATGCTAAGCGTATCGCGGGCGACCCGCTGATGAACGGCAGGATTCTCAGAACCTTTAACTACCGCGCCTCGGTAAGTCAGGCCTTGCCCGCGCTGGAACGTAACGCGAGAGCCATGCAGGACATCGGTATTCTCAGGGCGGACGTGGATGTTGATAGATTGGTACAGGAGGTCTTTGTCGCGCTTCCGGGTGTCCCGGACTCGCTGTTTTGAGGGATAATTATGGAAAAAACGATTAGTTTGAAAAAGACGCGGGAAGAGGCTGAACGCCTGTTCAGAGAAGGCGGGTTTTACTGTTCCGAGGCGGTAGTTGCGTCAATACGGGCGACCATCGCGCCGGAGATGCCGGAAGCCCTCATCGCGGCGGCATCAGGTTTTCCCTTGGGCGTGGGTATGTCCCAGTGTATCTGCGGGGCGGTATCCGGCAGTGTAATCGCGCTGGGCTACTTCTTCGGGCGAACCCTTCCGTCAACGCCGGCGGACCCGAAAAGCGTAAACGCCGTCAAGCTGGCGGGGGAAGTTCAAAAAAGTTTCAGGGATGCCCATAAAGGCGTACTGTGCTGTCATGTCCATATTAAGGGGATGGAACTGGGATCGGACGAACACAAATCCCAATGCGAAGGTTTTACCGGTGAGATGGCGGCAAAGACTGCGGAAATCATCGCGAGAGAACTTCATATCGAGATGCGGGATTAGCAAAGTTAATTGTTAATAATTTTTAAGGAGTATAACCAAACGCGCCGCCGGGGACCCGCTGGTAAACGCCCGCCGCTGAAAACCTTTAACTATCGCGCCTCGGTGAGCCATGCCCTGCCCGCGCTGGAACGTAACGCGAGAGCCATGCAAAACATCGGTATTCTCAGGGCGGACGTGGACGTTGATAGATTGGTACAGGAGGTCTTTGTCGCGCTTCCGGGTGTCCCGGATTCGCTGTTTTAACCCGCCTGCCGTGGGAGCGAAGCGGGCGTGAAGTGATAGAAAACGCGGCGTCTCCCCATTCCGGGGAGAAGAAGAACAGGGGGAGGGGGGGGGGGGGGGGGTATCCCCCCACCCTAAAGACTTGCCCCGCTTTAACGGGGATTTTTCTTCGCAAACACCGGAAAAAAATTGGTAGGGGCTACGGCCCGGGGCAAATATTCCGCAAC
>JAITDS010000218.1 GCA_031282435.1 Spirochaetaceae bacterium | reverse complement strand
GGTTTTTTGTATGAGCCGTATACGGCGGCTAAGGTTTTCATGATATATAATATACCGCAAAACGAGTGTATATGCAAGAGAACGATTGCGAATTGCGCGGAATTACACGGATTTACGTTGAGCCCGCGCAAGCGATTGTAGGGGTGTCGCCGCGCAGCGGCAGACAGACACGGCGCCCCTGCGGGGGCGGCGTGGCCGGAGCGGAGCGAAGCCCCGAAAAGCGCGGTTTTCGCCTGCGGCATTTGCCGCGGGTGAAAATGCGCCCAAATTTTTATTATTATTGAAGCTGTCGAATTTAAGTATACGCCCCGGAAGCCAATGCCCGCTTTCTGTTGAAAGGCAACGGAGGAAAGCCGCCGCCTGCCGGATATACGGGAGGCGGCGGGTATTACCGGAGTTTCGCTGAAGCAGGGTGTAGTCCCGCAACCGAAACTCCGGAGGCAATCGTTAAAAAATCGTCAAACAACAAGTTCGTCTTCGCCGGCGCGGGCTACAACGATTTCTCCTGTGTCTTCAAGATGCCTTATGATGGCGACAATTTTTTGCTGGGCTTCTTCTACGTCCTTCAAACGTACCGGCCCCATAAACTCCATATCTTCTTTAAGCATCTGCGCCGCCCGTTTACTCATATTTCTAAAAATCTTATCCTGCACTTCAGTATCGACCGACTTAAGCGCCTTGGACAATTCCTGCTGATCCACCTCGCGCATAACTTTTTGTATAGCGCGGTCATCCAGCATAACAATATCCTCGAATACAAACATTCGTTTCTTGATTTCTTCGGCAAGCTCAGGATCTTCTTCTTCAAGCGCTTCGATTATCTGCTTTTCAGAAGAACGGTCAACAAGATTCAGTATCTCAACTATGCTGCCAACGCCGCCCGCCGTAGTGTAATCTTCACTGGACAGTGTGGAAAGTTTCTTTTCAAGTACGCGCTCAACCTCTCGTAATACTTCAGGGCTCGTTCTGTCCATCACCGCGATACGCCGCGCCACATCGCTCTGTACCTCGTGGGGCAGACTCTGCAAAATCACGGAGGCTTTATTCGGTTCAAGGTACGCGAGAATGAGCGCGATGGTCTGCGGAAGTTCCTGTTGAATAAAGTTAAGCAGGTGTGCCGGATCGGTGCGCCGGATAAAATCAAAAGGCCGCACTTGCAGGCTGGAGGTAAGCCGGTTTATTATGTCAACCGCTTTTTGGCTGCCCAGTGATTTTTCCAGTAATTCTCTCGCATAGTCTATACCGCCTATCGAGATGAACTGATTCGCCATCATCAATTCTTGGAATTCGGTGAAGATTGCGTCCTTCTGTTCCGGCTCAATGGTCTCAAGGCGGGCTATTTCAAACGTGAGCGTTTCTATCTCGTCCTCGCGCAAATATTTGAAAACTTCGGCGCTAATATCAGAGCCGACACTTACTAGGAAAATAGCGGCCTTCTGTCTGCCGCTTAAGTTTTTTATATCTTTCTTTTTCTTTGACTCTGAATCAGCCATAATTCTCTCCTATTCCTCCATTATCCAAGTTCTTATAAGTTGCGCAACGTCAGAAGGATGTTCCTTCGCAAGGTTGATGGCCTTTTCTTGAAGCTCCATACGCGCCTGATCCTCAACCGACATCTCAACTTCCTGTCCCTCATTTTCAGCGCGCAACAGGGCCTCTTCGCGCATAAGCTGGTGCTGCCGCGCCAATTCTTCTTCCCGCGCCCTCCGCGCCGCTTCCTGCGCCCGTCTGATTATCTGGAATAGTATAAAGCCTATCATCAAAACGGCTAAACCAATAAGACTTGCGATAATCGTAATTTGAATCTGACGCTGGCGCATCAAAGCCGCGTCTTCAGCGGCAAACTGGGCGCTACGGTCAATCTGAATATTTTGCACGCGGACAACGTCGCCGCGCGCCGCCTTAAATCCTATAGCCCCTTCAATCAAGCCCTGAGCCTTCGCCAGTTCTTCGGGCGACAGCGCTACGTACTCACGCTCAACCCTGCCGTCCGGCATATATACAACTTTCCCCGTCTCATCACGTTTACGATTCCACACGCCGTCTATGTTTACCGATACGCTTATACGGTCTATGGTCGGACTTCTCTCTTCCGTGATTTCTTCACGGTTAAACTCTTCGTTGTGGGTGCGTGTCTCCTGCGTTACCTCCCCGTACAGATTCGACATATCACGGTAAGCGGGCGGAGTCTGCCCCTCCACTCCGGCGGGTCCTTCGGGATTAAAACCCGTCCCCTTCCATGAAGTTTTAGAGGTGGTTTCAGAAAGTGTCAGCGAGCTGACATACTCGGAATCGTCATAAGAAAGGCCGGGGGTGCGCTCTTTTAATATGATAGGAGTGATTTTTTGCGATTCTACCGCTTTTTTAGACATATCCATATCTATTTTTATGTTAAGATCGCGGACACGATCGCTGGAAAAATTCACCTGCAAGGCGCGGAGTATATCGGCGCGGTACTTTGCTTCCGTATCACGGACAATTTTTATCTCTTTTTCTATGCGGGCAAGCCTGTCAAACTCCGCCATGCCCGCAAAATCGTTAAGGACAAGGCCGTTTTGGTCGGTTATAACGATATTTTCCGGCCTTAAACCTTCAACAGCAAACATTAACAGTTTTTGAATTCCTTCAATTTTTTTTCTGTCCTCCGTAATGTCGCTGCCCGGTTTTGGTGTTATTATGACGCTGGCAGTTACAGGATTCTGGTCGGAGACGAATAAAGTACGCTCCGGCATCTCAATAACGACATTCGCGTCATCAATTTCTGAGAGGGAACGTATATGCTCGGTAACCATCGTGGTTATTGCGCGTCTAAGGTTGACGTTACGCTCAAAATCCGTAATAGTCCACCGGTCGCGGTCGAACAACGCCCACGGGTCCGTGCCGCGCGGCACTAAATCCTCGCGGATAAGTATGGCGCGCATACGCCGCGCGGTCTGCCCGTCAGACACGTAAACAATACCGGAAGTCGAGACCTGAGTCTTTACTCCTTCCGCGTTTATACGGGTAACAATAGCCGCCCGCTGCTCCTCGTTTACAATCGGCGTATCTATAATCGGCACCATAGCCGGCCCCGACGATACCGACACCATCAAAACTATAGCGCCTATCGCCACTACGACTATGCCGCCAAGTATCAGCTTCTGAATCAGCGTCCAACGCCCCCATAGCGTTTTGAACTGTTCTACCAGCTTCGCTAAAAACTCTCCCATAATTTCCCCTCCCACGGGTAGACTCCGGCGAGCGCCGGAATCCTAAAAAAAGCTTTTTCCTGCCATTAATTTTATATTAAATAAAGCTTCCCGCCACAGAACGCGTAGTCTGCGGCGGAGTATTAAACCCCGCTTGCGAATTACCTAGTATTTATAACATCTCGCCAAGCCTGAGTAAGTCTGCTTAAAAGCGTGCGGGCTATGCTCAACGACATAGTCGCTTCCGCCTCCGCTATAGTCAAGTCGTGTATATCTACGGAAGACGGGTCCGTTATCGCGGCCTCGCTCAAAGCCGCCGCCCGATTCTGATCGCCTGAAACTTTATCTATGGCGCGCAGCATCACGTCGGAAAAGCTCGCGTTATCCACGCGGTTAAGCCCCGCCGCGCCAAGGCTGCCCGAGCGAATCACCGCGTCAGCGCCTATCTTGCGGCCTATCTCGCTAATTTCCGTCCCCGACCCTGTCTGCCCGCGAAAATCTTTTATTATTCCGCCATGGTCCCGCGCTCCTGAAAAACCTACCACTCCGGCATTATCTATGTGCCGCGAATTACTAACTGCCATCGGCAGTATATCGTTAGCCTGTAAATGCGGTATTAAACCCATATTATTTCCCCTCCCAATCAAATTTCCCGTATCCGGCGCACATTTTTATCACGATGCGCGGGTCAAGACGTGAAAACGCCTCGACCTTATATCAATGACGGTGCGCCGCGTAAACTATCGGCTTGAACCGATTTCCAAAGCGCGTAAAAACATAGCTTTAGACCCTTCAATAACGGAAGCGTTAGCTTCATAGGCGCGGCTGGCCGCTATCATGTCGGTCATTTCGGTAACTATGTCAACATTCGGCATCTCTACATAACCTTCACGCGGGCCGCTTTTAATCGCGTCAGGATGCGTAGGGTCGTAAACCAGACGCGGCGGCGTATTATCCTTTTCGATTTCAGCCACACGCACACCCTTGCCAACGCCGTTGTCCATACCATCAGGCAAAAACGGACTGCGCCAGTAAGCCTGCTCAACACGAGGACGCATTATTACGCGGCTTCGCCGGAACGGGCCGCCCTCCGTAGTCCGTGTAGTTGACACGTTGGCAATGTTGTCCGCGATAACATCGCTACGAAGCCGCTCCGCCGTCATACCGGACGACGCTATGTTTATAGCATTAAATAAACCCATAAAAAAACTCCCGATTAGCCGTCTTAGTCATAATTTGCCTATGACCTTAAAACACTATTTACTTGACTAAATTCAAACGCCGCAGCCTGAGACAACAGGTAGTACATCATCTGGTTTTCAACAAGCCGTTGGACTTCCTGTTCCGCGTCAACATTATTGCCGTTATTTTTAGACACGCTCACATAATCAAGAGAGCGGCGCGGTTTAACATCACGCCAATCGGGCGGATTCCAGTTGGAAATATGACGAGGGTCTGTGCGCGTCAATTCGACGACGGGTTTTTGTTTTTCGCCGTCCAGCGCGCGTTTTAACGAACTTTCAAAATTAAGCTCACTGCGCTTAAAATTAGGCACTTCGGCATTGGCAAGGTTATTTGCCAGCACGTCACGACGTATTGTCTGCGCGTCAAGGGCTCGATGCAGCAGATCAACAGTTTTAGAAAAACTATTCATACTTAATAGCCTCCCAACTATCAGTATCGGTAAATAAAATACCGGCTTTACATATTCAAGACTATAGCGCGAAACCATTTGGGAAAATCATCCCGCTGTTCCGCGCAACCGGAAACACGCTACAATATATAGCGCCCTAAGTCCTGATCCTGCGTTATATCTTTAAGACGCTCGTCTACAAAATCCGGCGTTATAGTTATCTTTGCCGGAGATATATCGGGCGCGTCAAAAGAGATGTTTTCAAGCAATGTTTCCATAATAGTATGAAGCCGCCGCGCTCCTATATTTTCCAGCCGTGAATTAACATCGGCGGCAAAGGCGGCAAGTCTTTCAATCGATTCAGGGGTAAACTCCAATTCCACATTTTCCGTGGCAAGCAAATCGGTGTACTGCTTGGCAAGAGAATTTTTAGGCTCGGTAAGAATACGCAGGAATTCCGCTTTACCCAGCGATTCAAGCTCGACGCGAAGCGGGAAACGTCCCTGCAATTCGGGGATCAAGTCCGACGGCTTGCTTATATTAAAAGCGCCGGCGGCGATGAACAAGACGTGGCTTGTATCGACCGGCCCCCATTTGGTATTGACAACGGCGCCCTCCACTATAGGAAGTATATCCCGTTGAACGCCTTCACGCGAAACGTCATGGCCGCCGCCGCGGTCGCCTTTGACCGCCACCTTGTCAATCTCGTCAATAAAAATTATACCCGTCTCCTGAACACGGCGGCGGGCTTCCTCCGTTACACGGTCGGCGTCAATAAGTTTTTCCGCCTCCTCGTTTATCAGAATCTCTCTCGCGCGTTTTACCGGAAGCACCTTACGCTTTTTATTGCCGCCGAAAATGCCGGCTATGCCGGATAAACTCGACTCTATCTCTTCAAAACCGCCGCCCATAAGACCAAACGACGGCATTGGAATATCCTGATTTACGGAAAGTTCTACGGTTTTATCCTCGAATTTACCCTCGCGTAGCATGGTGCGGAATTTTTCCCGCGTGCTGTCCAGTTTAGCCCTTTCCTCTGCGGAGGCGGCTTTCTCTTTTTCCGTGGGATTGGGCTGATCCGAAACACTTTTTCCCTTGCTCCGTTTACGGACTATCGGAATACCAACCTGAATCGCCGTTCCCATCACGCTGGGGCCGTCAATATCACCGTTATTAATCGAAAAAGATCCCATAGGCGTAATAACAGGTTTGCCTTCCATGACGGATTTATCATCATCATTCCTGCTCTTGTCCCCCCGGCGCTTTTTGCCGCCGGAACCGGGCAGCAGTAAATCCAGCAGGGCATCCTCGGCGCGTTTCATCGCGTCTTCTTTTACGGCATCCTGCATCTCTTGTTTAACCATTTGGTAGCCTGCCGCCATAAGGTCGCGTACCATAGATTCAACGTCGCGCCCGACATAACCGACTTCAGTGTATTTGGTGGCTTCTACCTTGAGAAAAGGAGAACCGGCTAATTTTGCCAAACGCCGGGCAATTTCAGTCTTGCCCACACCGGTAGGCCCTATCATCAATATATTTTTGGGCGCTATATCCTCACGGATTTCCGGCTCCAGCTTCAAACGCCGTATCCTGTTACGCAAAGCCACCGCTACGGCGCGTTTAGCCTTGTCCTGCCCGATAATATACTTATTCAGTTCCACCACAATTTCTTTGGGCGTTAAATTGTCTAAATTTTCTTTTCTGGTCATTAATTTATATCCTAGCATTTTTCTAAAACAAATATAAGAGGGGCAGGCTAGGCGGCAAACTCCGCATAGGTCCGGCGCAACGCCTAATATATTAGCGAACCGGCGATAATTACATTCTGTATCTCAAACTTATCGTTAAAGACGGTAATATCGGCATCATAACCCGGCGTCAACTGTCCCTTTGACATATACCCCATCACTTGGGCGGGATTTATCGTGGCGCACCGCACAGCGTCCACCAACGGAAAATCAAACCGGGCGAGATTTTGCACCCCGCGTATCATCGTAAGCGCCGAACCCGCCGTAACGCCGTCCGACGCCCGGCAAAAACAGCCGCCTTCGAATTTAACTTCTTCACCGTTTGCGATAAGCGGGCCGCTCTGTTGTCCGGTCGGTTTAAGACCGTCAGTTACAAGAACAATTTTGCTCATCGGCTTTACCCGCATCAGCAGCTTGAACAAATCAGGGTGAATGTGTACGCCGTCCGCTATAACTTCGCAAGACATATCGTAATATATCAGCGCGGCGCCCGCCGCTCCCGGATCGTGGTGATTCATCTGCCGCATCGCGTTAAACAGGTGCGTAGTATGCATGATTCCGGCCTGTATACCTTCAATCATGTTGGAATAGAGCGCATTTGTGTGTCCCGCTTGCAGCACAACGCCTTTTTTACGGCAGACAAGAGCCAGTTCGCGCATACCCTTTATCTCAGGAGCCACGGTCATGTTGACAATATGCCCTTCCGCCGCTTCCCATAGGCGTTCAAACAGTTCAATATCTACGGGTTTAATCGTTTCAGGCCGTTGAACGCCCGTTTTTTCAGGCGATAAAAACGGACCTTCAAGGTGAAGCCCCATAATCCGCGCCCCGCGCTCCTTTCCCATAGCGCCGGTTATCGCCTTTATTGCCGCGATCATATTTTCTTCGCTTGACGGGTACAGCGTAGGATTGAACGCACTCACGCCAAGTTGGGCGAGGCCGCGGGACATTTCAAGTATCGAATCAACGCTGTTGTCTTCCGTCCCGTAACCGCCGTAACCATGAACATGGGTGTCGATAAAGCCGGGAGCGATGTATGCCCCGTTCACGTCAATAAGGCGCGTATCGCTTGAAAATTGTTTTTGCTCAAAACGTTTTTGGCTAAAAACGTCCGCTATTTTTGAGTCTTTTATAAGAACGGCACATTGAGTTAAGGCGGAAGACCCGCTTAACAATGTGCCGTTATACAGACAAATGTCCATAACACCGTCCTAGCGGTCCGGAAAAAGCGAAAGAGCCTCTTTGTCGGCGGCAAGTATCACGTTACGGTGAAACTGTAAAACGGAAGCGGGAAAATGCGGCGTTACCGGTCCAAAAAACGCTTCTTTTAGAGCCTGCGCCTTTTCTTTTCCGCTTGCAATCAGCAAAACAACAGGAGCGCTCATTATCGCGCCTATTCCCATCGTGAACGCTTTTCGCGGTACGTCATCCACGCTCTTAAAAAAGCGTTTGTTCACGTTGATAGTTTTTTCCGCAAGCGCCTCCACATGGGTTTTTACCGGAAAGCTGTCCGCCGGTTCGTTAAAACCTATGTGTCCGTTTACGCCAATCCCTATCAACTGCAAGTCTACTCCGCCAAGTTTTTCTATGATGTCATCGTAACGGGCGCACTCTTCGTCAGGATCCGCGGCGAGTCCGTTGGGAACATAGGTGTTAGCAATATCGATGTTCACGCGGGAAAACAAATTTTTTTGCATGAAATATCTGTAACTTTGATCGTTATCCGGCGAAAGACCCAGATATTCATCCAAATTTACAGTTTTGGCACATGAAAAATCTACTTCGCCGTCTTTGTACATCTTTGCCAAAACATCGTAAAGACCTACCGGCGAAGAACCGGTAGCCAAACCTAACACGCTTTCCGGTTTTACCGTAAGCTGCGCTTGAATAACGGCGGCGGCCTTACGGCTCATATCGTTATAATCAGCGCCTTTATATATTCTTAACTTGTTCATAGCTTGAAATTATACTACACTATTTTTTTCTATTCAATGATTGTGTCCGTTCTCGCATCGATTCCGGTTGCGGCCAGCCGCTTTCTTCGTTTGCTCTTTAACAGAAAGGTGGTGTCTGTAATCAGGGTAATTTTTAGATCATTAAAAATCAAACCGTTTTAGCAAACTCAGAAAGGCCAACGCGCTGTTACATTACTAGCAGGAGTTTGCGCTCCGCGCAAACCCGGAAAAATCAAAAACGCTTAAAGCGTTTTTGACTAAGCAAGCGCGTCCGCGCTTGCGACGCGCAACGGGATTGTAGGGGTGCCGCCGCGTAGCGGCGAGCAGCCGCGCCGCCCCTGCGCAGCGGCGCGGCCAAAGCCCCGAAAAGCCCGGTTTCCGGCGCGAAGCGCCGGAAATGCGCCCAAAAATTCGGGTAATGCTCTGTATTTATTATTATAAATGCGGATATAATATACTGAAAAGTTTATGAGGGGGCGGGTATTAAACAGCGGCATTAAAATGCCCGTTTTGCGGACGCTGTGTTTGCTCCAATAATTATAGGGCATCACACCTTCCGATAGTAGCCGTTTACACACTTTCTGCTACAAGTTGCAGAAAATACTTTGTCTTGCCTGAATTCTTGATTTAGTCTAAAATTATTTTATGAATATAGATGAACGTTTTAGCTCAATCGGAATAAATATACCCCATATAATCCTTCCTTCAAAAAATATAGATTTGCAAAAATGGGCGGTTATAGCGTGTGATCAGTTTACGCAGGATGCCGCTTATTGGGAAAAGGCAGCCGCTTTAACTGAGGGGCATCCCTCCACGCTCAATATAATCTATCCGGAAATATATCTGAATCAAAGCGACCGCGCTAAACGGATTACACGTATTCATGAAAATATGCGGCGCTACCTTGAAAATATGTTTATGCCGGACGCGATTCTTAACCCGCCGCGTAGGGCGGGCGCTTTTATTGAGCGTGATACGCCGCACGGAACACGGCGCGGCTTGTTGCTGTCCGTTGACTTGGAAAAATACGATTGGAGCGCGGATGCAAAAAGTCTAATACGCGCTACCGAAGGCACTGTGCCGGAGCGACTGCCGCCGCGCATGGAAATCCGCAGAGGCGCCTTTCTGGAATTACCGCATATCTTGCTGTTAGTTAACGATAACGAAAATATGCTTATGCCGCTTTTAGAAAAACTGCTGGCAAAAGCGCCGTTAGCCTACGACACCCCATTGATGATGGACGGCGGCAGCGTACGCTCAAAACTGCTTTACAGAAAAAATGACTGGGATCTGGTTGCCGATGTTTTTGAGCATTTTGCGCGCAGTTCTATAAATCAGTTTAATAGCGACGAGCCGTTTCTTTTTGCTGTTGGAGACGGCAACCATTCGTTAGCCGCTGCGAAAGCCGTATGGGAAGAGTATAAAGCCGGACATCCGGGACAAGAAAATTTGGACAAACATCCGGCCCGTTACGCTATGGCGGAAGTCGTAAACCTGTACGACAGCGCCATTGTTTTTGAGCCTATACACCGCATCGTTTTTAATACAAGCGCGGACGATATGCTGGAAAGATTCAAGAAACTCCCCTGCTTTTCTATGCGGGAACTTAACAGCAAAGAAGAACTAAAAAAAGCAGTTTCGGATCCAAACGCGGCGGAAAACCACTGCGGCATAGTTTCAGGCGAAAGACGCGTACTTATCAAATACACCGGAAGCAAATCGGTAATCATGGACATAGACCCGCTTTTAGAGAATCTTGAGATAGACTACATACACGGCGATCAGGAATTATTCCGCCTTGCCGAACCGTCCTCCTCCGCCGGAATAATGCTGCCGCCGTTCAATAAAAACGGATTATTTGAAACCATCGCGAAAACCGGACCCTTGCCGCGTAAAAGTTTTTCTATGGGGGATGCCCGCGAAAAGCGCTTTTACCTTGAAAGCAGACAGCTTTTCAGCTAACCCTTGTCCCTCCTCAGCAAGCGGGATGTTTTTTTATTTTGGGCGCATTTTCACGCCGCTTTAGCGGCGCGAAAACCGCGCTTTTCGGGGCTACGCGCTTTCGCGCTCCGGCCACGCCGCCCCCACAGGGGGCGCCGTGTCTTGCTTCGCAACCCCTACAATCGCTTGTGCGGTCTAAAAGCGTCTTTCGCGGTAAAAGTTGACGCTGATTTTCGTTTTGAAATCGGAATTGCCGGTTAAAGAACCTAAAGTTTTCAAATTTTGCTAAAAATGCGGGATCGCAAATAAAATCCCTTATATTCTTTAAAAAGCAATTATCTTTTCCTTCCCTTTCCCCGTTTTTTGGTCTCGATAAACAGTTCCCCGCTTAATCTTTGATATAACTAAAATAGATACGCCACACGCTGGCCGTCGTCGTCGAAAGCGCGACCATAAGCGGCTTCCACCGCCTTGTCAAGCTTCTGGTGGGCTTTAAGCAATTCGGGCGGTTTAAAATGGTATATCTGTAGTAAAACTATCATCCACCTCAGTTTTTTTGATTGTTCGCAGCCTATTAGTGATTGCCAATCTTAGAATATTCTTTTTTTCTGAATTGCAGGATTTTAGCAAGCGTATAAAATCTTTTAACAGGTAAATACTTACCTCACTTTTTGGATAATACTTATAATCTCCCTTTATGAACAATCTTGACATATCAAGATTATTTTGTACGCGGTTTTCTAATATATTCGTTTTCAATACTTCCTCAAGTTCGACGATCAACTGATCCATATTGTCTATATATTTGCTATTTGTTCCAATACTGCTATATATTTTAACTATTTGGTCCATAAACTCCTGAAATATAGTTTTTTCATCATAAGAAAAATAGTCCTCAAAAATATAGGAGTCGTTAATAATTGTATCTTGAATATGCGAAAATGATTTGATGCGCGTACCCCGCGATTTTATTATCATTTTCTTAAGCAATTCATTGTAGCGAAACCCGGAAATGTCATACTCTGTTATTAATGCCTCAAACAATTTGCCAACAAAATATATCTCTGTTTGAAAATCATAAATATTATTTTCAAACTCAAACGGTTTATCATACAACCAATTCAAATTTATTGATTTCTCGAAATCGTCATTAGACTTGTTCGCCAACCCGGTTGGTTGTCGCTCAAGTCTTTGCAAAACGCGTGGCGTTTTGCGTTTTTAAGCGGAAGTTGTTCGGAAACTTGAGGTTTCCGAACAACTCTATTGTTCATAATACGTTTCCCAAAACCGAAGTCAATAATTTTTAATACTTTGTCATTTGTAATCATAAGGTTTTTTGGGCGAATATCTCTATGCAAAATATTATTTGATTCCAAATATAAAAATCCCTCTATGGCCTGATTAAATATATTGTTTATATCTTCCGGATTTTCTGAAATATATGTTTCTATATCTGTTCCATCTATATAATCCATTAGAATATATCCGGTTGTTGATTCAGGGAACAAATGATAATTGAAAACTCTTACAATGTTTTTATGAAATAATTTGTGCATAATTCTAATTTCATTTTTAAAATCTTCGTAATACTTAGCCTTGTCAGCGTACGAATATGGTTCATATTTCTTGCAAACGAAATATTCGTTCATTACAGGGTCTAGCAATAAAACCGTTTTCCCAAGCCCTCCTTCATCTAAATATTGCTCAAACACATAGTCCCTTTGCCGAACAAACTTGATAATTTCACCTTTTTCCAGAATTTGCATTTTAATACTCCTTTGTTCCTCTTAGCATCACACTTTCCTCCCCTTCCCCCGTTTCTTGGTCTCGACAAACATTTCCCCGCTTAGTTTTTGATACAACTCAAAAAGATACGCTACCCGCTGGCCGTCATCGTCAAACTTACGGCCGTATGCGGCTTCTACCGCCTTGTCCAGTTTCTGGTGGGCCTCGACAAGTTTAGGCGGCATTGTAAGAGGGTCATAAAGGTCCGCCAGACTGCTCTGGGGGAACAGGGCTCGCGTATCCAGTACCATCTGTGCTGTTTTTTCTATGACTGTATTTTGTTTGTCCGTTGGAGAAGGCCAGGGAAAATTGTTATACACGATGTCCTTTGAATAGCGGTAATCACTTTTTAATCTGCCGCAAACATAGCGCATCCAAGCCATGTGCATAGTGGAAGTTAAGACGCCAAAATGATACAGGTTCCCGTTGGGGATTATCATGCAAGTATCGCCCGCTATTGAATTTCCATCAAAAAATCCCATAGGTATATATTTTCTCGTTTCTGACGAAACACGGGGAACGACAATGAAAGAACCGGGACAGTTCCTATCGCGGAACAACGCCGGGGTAACGGCGTGTTCCCTTGTAGACGGAGCTATACTTGCAAGTCTGAATGTTTTTACCGCTTCTATACGTCTTTTAATTTCCGGTAATTTGCGCAACTCGTTAGGTTCAATATCAACAAGCCATATACACCAACGATTCATTTTATTCAAAAATTCACGGGCGGAAATAAACGGTTTAATATATTTTGCCGCATCAGGTTCGATTTGTAATAAGGCGTTTTTTTCGTCATCAGACAGAAG
>JAITDS010000205.1 GCA_031282435.1 Spirochaetaceae bacterium | reverse complement strand
AGCGGCGTGAAAATGCGCCCGAATTCTGATTATCGAATTTAGGCATATACCGTAAATTAACGTGGCTTTTCTGGTAAAATAACATTACGAGGAACCGGTTGGCTTGCCGGAATTGTCCCCGTCGTTTTCCGACCTATTACATACTTCCGGTATTTCGGGTAAAATATTTGTAAAAGCGCTGATTGCTTCAAATACGCTTACGTGACGATTTACCCGGCGTTTACACGAAAACAATTTATATGGAGGTCTTATATGAATACAGGTTTTAATCCGTACGCGATTGACGATTTTGCCCGTTACTATGGTTTTCATTATAACTACTGCCCCGGCAATATACTAATACAAGATTATTGTATTGCTATGGACAGGGGATTAAAGGGAGAAAAAGCGCATTCCCTGCCGATGATACCGACATATTTAAGCCCAAAGAAGAAATCATTGGCGGGCAAAAAAGTTGTAGCGCTTGATGCCGGAGGCACAAATCTTCGCGCCGCCCGCATTAAATTTGACGATAACGGCGGGTACGTCATTGAAAGCGAGCGAAAAACTTTCATGCCCGGTACTAAGGGGGCGCTCACGGCGGACGAATTTTTTTCGGATATTGCCGCTTTCTGCGAGCCTCTTTTTGACGGCAGCACGATTGAAGGAATAGGTTTTTGCTTTTCGTTTTTCATGGAAATGACTCCGGAAGGAGACGGTATCCCGCTTTCTTTCAGCAAAGAATTGGAACTGTCTGATTTAATAGGCCACCCGCTAGGTAAAGGGCTTCGTGAAGCGCTCAACCGGCGCGGGGTGAAATTTTCCGGCCATATCACCATGTTAAACGACACCGTTGCCACACTTCTTTGCGGATATTCACAGATTCCGGCTCGTATCCCATCCAAATTTGCGTCATCAGGGCAGAATCAGTCGGAAAAAATGGAAGCGGAGGCTGGCCCCGCCATAGGTTTTATACTAGGCACAGGTTTTAATATAGCGTACTGCGAAACGAAGATACCAAAAATCAACTTTGAATCAAAAACAGAACCGCAAATTGTTGTTTGCGAACCGGCGCTTTTAGATTTTAGACATCAGGGCGCGATTGACCGTGAATTCGATGCCGAAACAAAGCAACCGGGTATGGCCGGTATAGAAAAAGCCATGTCCGGCGCATATTTGGGGCAGTTAAGCCTCCATATATTAAAACACGCCGTGCGGGACGGTATTCTTCGCTTCAAAAAATCCGCCGAATTGCTTGAAATGAAACATTTGGAAACAAAAGATTTAAATACACTGCTTCAAGCGCCGCTTGCTCTAGGCGGCCCGCTTGGAAAACTTTTCGCCCCGGACGAAGCGGACGCGCTTAGATCGCTTGTTTACATAGAATCCATCGTAACTGAACGCGCCGCGGTACTGGCTGCCGCATCGCTTGCCGCAGTCATTAAGCACTGTGAATCCGCGTACGACCCGCTTGCGCCAGTACGGGTGGCGGTAGAAGGCACGACGTTTTCCATGTACCATTTTCTGAGCGAGGCTATGCGGGCGCGGTTTCACGAATATATCAACGTGGTTTCCCCACGCTTCTGCATCATAGAAACGGTAGATCAAGCGTCCCTATTTGGAGCGGCTACGGCTGCGGCGCTCTCTTAAGTAAAGCTCTGTTCCGGCGTTTTCCTATTCCTCGCCTGCCCGGTAAAAAGGGCAGGCATAGGGGGGAGGGGGAGGCTATTTTACAACCGCCAATTGATGTATGGTAACGCCTTCCAAAAACAGCGTATCCGGCAAATTTTCAGGTACAATTATTTTTCCAAGAACTTCAAGCGGATATTCAGGATTTATATCGGCGGCAAAAGGTAGATTTACTTTTACAATTCCCTCAACACTGCGCCGCTTATCATACCCTATTAAAAGGTCAAACGAGGTTTCATTTTGTCCAACAACGATATTCGCCGCCATACCGCTCCACAGCGCGTAACAATCACGGTATAAAGACGGCGCTTTTATTGCGGACGCATACGAGACGTTTTCCGCTGAATTTGATTTAAGCGTTTCAAAACCGGGTGTTTCAAGATAACGCGCCATAATACGCGCCTTGTTTTTTATTCCGGCGTTAGCGTTTGATTCCAAAATCCTGTTAAGCTCAATCCTTGCGGAATTATCTCTATGTTCATAAAAAAAATTTCGCGCCTCTTCGTACGATGCTAAAATTTGCTTTTCCGTAAGAATAAAATAGTAAACGCCGCCCATCTCTATAGGATTTTCTTTATCCGTCTGATTCAAAATAGTTTCGGTAAAACCTTCACGTTGCGGCAGCGTTGGCCGCGCCTTATTTTTAATAAAAATAAAAGCGGCCAACGCGAATACTAAAAGACACGGCAATATAATATTTCGTATAAGTTTTAACGGTTTTAATTTTTCACGCGGAAAAGGCGGGTATAAACCGCGCAATTTTCCGGATTCTATCCACGCCAAAAGATCGTCCGAACCGGCGTATTTTTTGAGCAGTTTCAATGCCGCGCGCGCGATACGGTTTTTACCGTCAATTTCCTGCACTTCCAGATAAAGACTAATGGCGCGCCGTGAATCGGAACGTTTAACATACAAAGCCGCCAACGCCAAAAGAACTGAGGGTTCGCGTGTTTTTATTTCGCGCGCGCGTGTCAAATAATCATGGGCGCTGCCATAATTACCGGAATACAGACAGCAAAGACCCAAAAGATAATAAAACATAAACGAGTCGCGGTAGTTGTATACTTCACTTTCCAGCAGTTGTATAGCCGTTTCATAATTTTTATGCCGCGCAAGCCGCGCCGCTTTTGTTAATACAGATTGAAATTCAGGAGTCCATAATCCGCAGTACGACGCGCTTAACAATATGCTACCGCGCATACAGTTAAAATGTTCTGAATACAGAGCCATAACGGGCTTTTAATCTGGCTATAGTCAATTCCATACCTTTTAATTCTTCTTCTGTCGGCATAGTACCTGTATATATATACTCATCAACCTTATTTACTAATTCCCGCAGAGTCATAATGTCAACACGCATGGCCCCCGCGGGGAAAAGCGCTTTTCTCTTTTTTTCGGGTTCCGGCGCGGGAACCGGAATAATGACTGTAGAAGGCTGTCTAGGTTCGGGGGCAGGCGCTTGGACAATAACAGGAACAGGGGGAGGCGTAGGTGTGGTATTCGACGATGTAGCGGCGTTCATTACAGAGACCCCGGACAGCGTCGGCGGCGCTTCATTTTTATTTTCTTCTACAACAATAGGCTGAGGCTCTTCTTTTTCAACACCTTTAAATTTCCCGCCGCCAAATCCATAGTCGTCTTCAGCGGCAAGAAGTATAGTCATTAAACGCTGTTCCCATCGTTCCATAGGCTTAACATCAAGAAAATAGCAGACGGCGGAATCTTGTATCGAAAACGGCGTAGCGTTAAAACTTCTTCCAGAAACGTAATCAACTTTATAACGCGCCGAATTCATACGCTTCCAATTAGCGAATTGCAGAAAATCAGGCGATTCGATTCCTTCGACAAATATACTTCCCATTAATCCATAGGTATCATTACGGGTAACCCAATATTCTTCAGGCGACGTTTTGTCAATTAAAACTTCAGAACTTATAGTACGTAGATCCGTTCTAAAAGGCGGTTTATTTTTTTCACCAAGAAACGTATCTATCAAAAGACGTACGCCTACATTTGTTGTTTCAGGACTCCAACTTTCAACCAGTACGTCTATCCGCACGCCGTTGCTTACGCCGGAGCTTGCCGTCCGTATAAATGAAAAAGTTTCTGTAATAGATAAAAAACGAGATTCAAATACAAGAGAGGGTTTATTTTTTTCGCCGCGTATAACCATTTTGAATTCAGAATTATTGCCCATTTTATATTCTTTACCGTTTATATAAGCGGAAAGAAAACTTGTCCGTTTATCTTTATCCCAAAACAATGGTTCATAAACTTTATTTCCGACATCCGTCATATAATACAACGAAAAGCGGCCAATTTTTTCATCAATTACAAGTTTTATTCTGCCGTCCATATATTCGGACGCGAATATATTTGTAAATGCGGGGATAAACAGCAATAAAAAAGTAAAAGCGATACATATTTTTCGCACGGCTACCACCTTTCATCCTCGACTAGATCGTATGAGTTTAACACCGTAACTAGTCTTTCCAGTATCTCCAGCGAAGTAGTTTTGATTGATAGAAGCCGCATTATGGCATCCGTATTTTTTTCAGCCGGTTTTTCAACGACAGGAGGCGGCTCAACAGCAGGGGTTTTAACGGCTTCTTCTTTGGCGCGTTCATTGTAAGCCTCCGTTATCAAATACGGAGCGATTCTTTTTTGATAAGCAAGTATCTCCTCTTCAGTAGCCTGACGCTGCGCGGGCGGAGAAGGGGGCGTATCCTGCTTAGGCGTTTCGGCGGGACGGCCTGACTGCCGCGATTCGGCTGAAGCTAATATATTTAGCAACTCGGTTTCTATTTTTTTTTGCTTTATCAAGGCCAAGCGGTTTGTTGACGGTTCAAATTTATGGCTTTTAGGATATTCTTTAACAACAATATTGAACAATTCCTCGGCGCGCCCGATGTCGTCCAGCGCGTAAAAACATTCGCCCATCCAATAAATCGCGGCGGACTTTCTGTTATAATCGCCTTCGGGATCACTGTAAAATCCGGCCTCGTTCCAGCCGCTTATTCGTATTCCATTCAGATACCTGCCGTCTATACGGATACTGTCCGCGTAAGCGCTAAGTAATTTTATGGCTTCATCGTAGCGTTTTAAGTAGTAATACGCCCGTCCTTTTTGATAAGGCACTTCAACACAGCGTATATTTCCGGGATCAATCCGTGATATTTCGTCAAAATCGTGAATTGCGTCCTGATATTGTCCGGCCGCAAACTCGGACATGGCTATCCAAAACTGGGCCTCGGCGCGGGCGCGGGGGCCGATATTTTCCTGCTGCGCCCTTCGAAGCCGCACAATCGCCTCGCCCCAGCGGCCATCCCCGTAAAGTTCTATCCCTCTGTCAATTTGCGTCAAAACATCAGCGCTTGCTTCCTGCGTCTGCGCTTGAACGCAGTACAACGAGAAAATGTTTAATAATGATAAAAAAGTTACAACACGCCCTCTCTTTAATTTCATATAGTTCTCCGTTCCCATTATCGGCATAGTTGCACCGTTTCTTTAGGGAAAAAACACCGGACTTGTTCGCCAAGCTGATTGGTTGTCGCCCAAGTCGTTTTTTAAGCGGAAGTTGGCCAAGCCAAGCATGGCCGCCATGCTTGGCTTACAAAAACTGAAGTTTCCGGGCAACTCTACTCTAATTTTTGCGCGTCTATATGCCGATAAGAAGTGTATGAGAGCTATACAACTTGGCTTGTTAGGTTTTACTTTTTTATTGCTGTTGCTTGCATCGTGCGGCTCAATGCCTAAAAACCGCGCGGCGGACATTCTTCCTCCAGAAGAAATTAAACCTTCAATTCCGGATTCGCCCGAATTTATATTGGGGCGCGGCTCCATTGACAGCGAGAAACTAGCCGAATTTCTGCTTATAGCTAACCCAAAAATTGAAAAACCGTTTGCTAAAAATTTCGCCCGACTTTATGTGGAAGAAGCCGCAGCCGAAGGCGTGAATCATGATATTGCTTTTTCGCAGATGTGCCTTGAAACAGGTTTTCTTTCTTTCGGCGGACTCGTAAAGCCGGACATGAATAATTTTTGCGGACTTGGCGCCATAGGTCCGGGTCAGGAGGGGGAAAGTTTTCCGTCTCCGCAAATAGGAATACGAGCCCAAATTCAGCATCTTAAAGCGTACGCTACTGAAGAGCCGCCTAAACAGCCGCTGGTCGATCCGCGATACCGCTGGGTAAGGTACGGTTCCGCGCAAACAATTTATGAACTGGCCGGCGCATGGGCTACCGACAAGGACTACGGCAAAAAAATCAAAAACATTCTGGATAATCTTTACGCTGCGGCATACGGTTCATAACCGAAAGATTGATTTAGCGCTTGTTAAACACGTTTAAACCTCTCTTTTATTTTAGCAAAGTATTCTTCGGCGCTCGGTTCTTTTTCCTGCTCCTTATGCGATGATTCGACGCTGTTTTCTATTAATGACGACGGTATTTCTTCAAGAAACGGGGACGGCGAACATTCTATAAGAGTCTGATTACGGCGGCGGTGCAGGCAGCTTGTAATAAACAATTTTTCGCGGGCGCGGGTTATAGCGACATAAAACAGGCGGCGCTCTTCCTCAATATTGCCCGTCTCTTCTTCAATACTGCGTTCATGCGGAATTATACCGTCCTCCACGCCGGCGATAAATACAATTGGGAATTCCAAACCTTTAGAAGCGTGTATCGTCATAAGGTTGACCTTGCCCGCCCCCTGATCCCCGTCGCCTTCATCGCGCGTTAAAAGACTTATGCGGTTAAGATAGGGATACAATGTAGGATCAAAATTATCAGGATTTTTTTCCCATGTTTCTATTGATTGTATTAGTTTTTGTATGTTAAGAAATTTCCATCGCGCCGCTTTTTCATTTTTGCTGTTATCACTGACAAGATGTGACCAGTAATCGATTTCATCCACTAATTTTTTCACTTTTTGAGACAAATTTTTTTTACCCAGTATTTCTTCCCGCTGTGTTTCTATCAATGTTAGAAATTGATCTATCTCTGTTTTTGCCGTTTCCTGAAACAACGTGTTTTGCGCGTAACGCATCCTTTGCATCGCGTCCCATAACGGACAATGATTATTGCGGGCGATTTCCGAGATTTGAGTTATTGTCGTCTTGCCTATACCGCGGCGCGGCGTGTTAATTATACGCAGCAAATTAACGTCGTCATCCGTATTTCCGATAAGACGCAGATAGCTTAAAATATCTTTTATTTCTTTACGGGCAAAAAAACTTGTGCCGCCGGACACTCGGTACGGGATGTCCTCCGCAAGAAGACTTTCTTCAATTCGATCCATCAAAGAGTTAGTACGCAGCAATATGCCAAAATCGTCATATTTTAGATGCTCGCGCCTTCTAAGCGAGTTTATTTTTTCGGCAATAAAATCCGCTTCTGCTCCTTCGTTGTCGGGCGAAAAAAATTCAATTGATTTACCGCCGCTTTTGCCCGTCCAAAGACGTTTTTCCTTGCGGTTCGTGTTATGCGATATAACGCCGTTTGCCGCGTCCAGAATAGTTGTTGTTGAACGGTAATTTTGCTCCAGCTTGATTTCCAGCAAACCGGGAAAATCTTTTTCAAATTGAAGTATGTTATCGTAATTCGCGCCGCGCCACGAGTAGATAGACTGGTCATCATCACCTACAACACAGACATTATCGCCGGCAAGCATTTTCATCATTTTGTATTGAATATGACTGGTATCTTGAAATTCATCCACCATGATATAACGGTAGCGGTCACGGTATTTTTGCAATACGGACGGAAACTGTTCAAAAAGAGTCATCGGCAATACAAGCAAATCGTCAAAATCAACAGCGTTATACACTTTCAAACTGTGCTGATACTCGTTAAACACGCTTTCCAGCGCCGGATTAACACCTTCGCCCCAGCGCAGCATACCCGTTTTTATTTTAGAAAAAATCTGCCCTACAGTCTTTATATCACTGCTTTCGCTTGTCCCGTACATTTTACATTCACGCAGCGCCTCTTTTATTGCTTCAAGTTTATCGCTTTCATCATAAATAGAAAAATTCTGCCTCCAGCCAAGCGCTTCAATTTCACCGCGTAATATTTTTACGCCGAATGCATGAAAAGTGCTTACAGTAAGCGCCTGCAAAGAACGCCCCGTAAGTTCCTTTACACGATATTCCATTTCACGAGCAGCTTTGTTAGTAAATGTCAAGGCTAGAATAGCCGATTGCGGGATGCCTTTATCAAGCATATACGCAATACGGCAGGTTATTACACGAGTCTTGCCCGAACCGGCGCCTGCAATGATAAGAACCGGCCCCTCAATCGACTCGACAGCCTGTAATTGGGGCGGGTTAAGACCATAATTGATATTATTTCTTTTTGCGTCCCGGTTTGGCGCCGGGAACGGCTCTCTTCGCGGGGGTGGAAGATACTTTTACTTCGATTCTGTCAAGGGCGGAAGCCGGGAAAACCGCCTGCTGAGCCTCGTGGCTGTCAGAAAACCAAACGGCAGTAACCTGCTTCGCGTCAGCATCAACTGAAACAACTATCATCTTTGGGCTATTGGGAATAGCGGTAACATACACCGCATCCCCAATTAGTGAACCTGTAGCGCGTACACTCATGTTAGAACTCCTTGCGTTAATAATTTACGAAAATCAGTCTATTAAAAATCATGCAAAGATACAAGAGCCGGAATCAGCAGGTCAGCGGGTTCCCTCCTTTGACAATTTAGCAGAAAAAGGGCATTGGCTTACGGGAAGTATGCTTAAATTCGATAACCGGAATTTGGGCGCATTTTTGCCCGCTAAAAGCGGGCAAAAACCGGGCTATCCGCTCTAATTAAACCGGACGGCGTAAAACGCCGTCCGGTTTAATTCCGCTTCTATCCCTTGCGCGAGTCAAAACCGCATATGCGGTTTTGATTTTACATAGTTTGCGCGGAGCGCAAACCCAAGCAACTTAGATGCCGGCCCTTTCAGCGCCGGACGGCAAAACAGTTCACCAAACTGTTTTGTGAGTTTTGTAAACATCGAGATATTTTTAATCTCTGGGGGTTTAATTCCCCGCCGCTCTGCGGCGGTTAAAAGGAATTGTGAGATGATATGATGGAATAATGAGTGAATATATACACAAAACGCACAATGTATCGGTATTGA